>SPBP01000169.1 GCA_004525935.1 Lentisphaerales bacterium
ATGGTATCCATCACCTTACGGAACGACAGTGACCTGGCAAAGGCCCGGATAGCAATGGAGGGCGACGAGAGCATCAGCGACGACGAACTCCAGGCGCTCCTGAAGATTGACAACGTGATCGTGAGCTTGCGCGACCGCTCGTACTCAATTATCGGAGATCCGTATCAGCGTATTCTTCCAAAACTCGAATACGCCACCGAGGCAACCCTGGAGTACAAACTCCTCAAGCGCGATGCGGAGGATGTAGCCATATCCGTCGAGTACCTTGAGACCCGCAAAGACTACAATGTCTTCCTGAAGAAAGAGGCACTTCACGATTTGCCCACAATTCGTTCGACGCAGTATGCTCAGCAAGGGCAACTCGGCACGAAAATACGCTACGATCTCGAATTGGAGCGCCTTGCGAAAACCGAGCAGAGCTTCTCCTTAATTGTCCTGAATCTGCCAACCGCGTTCTCGTTTTCTTTCCGTGATCCTAAGAGTGGCGCGCAGATTACCCAGATCAAGTTCACAAGCGACATATCTAAGCAGAATCTTGATTTCGAGGTGTCGATCCCGGAGAAGTTGCAGGACTCGTTGGTCGACGTGAACATCTCTTTCTACATACTTATAACCCGCCAGGCTGCGATGAAGGACGTCTTTGATCTTACTCGCAAGCACGAGGGTGAGGATATACCCGTCGAAGAAATCGCCACCCTCACTGGAGAAAAGGTCAACCTCATCCTCATTCCGAAGGGAACCCCACAGCTTGAAATGAAGGTGGCCAACCTCTACAAGGAGGCGCAGCTCGGCGAGAGCGTGGAGCTGAAATACTATATCGTTAACTCCGGCACTCTCGCTCTGAGCGGCGTAACACCCGAAATCGATTTGCCGATTGACTGGCGTTCCGAGCTTGAACCCAGGGAGATTGCCCTCATCGAGCCGGGTGAAGAAAAGCTCGTAACAGCCTCTATTACACCCCCGGAAGACATAGCCGTCGGCGAATATACGCTGGTTCTGAAGTGCACCGGCCACAGTGGCGTTGACGTTCAATCTGCGGACGAGAAGGATTTCAAACTGCGGATCGCGCCGAAAACCAATGTCACCGGCACGCTGCTGCTCGTTGCGGTTCTGATCGGGCTGGTCCTTGCAATTGCCATAGCCAGCGTGAAGATATCAAGGCGCTGATAAACCCACCCACCGGAGTGCATCATGCTTGAAATCACCAGCTTGAAGAAAGTCTATGAAGATGGAACCCTTGCAGTCGACGATCTCAACCTGCGGGTAGAAGCCGGAGAGACTTTTGTGCTGCTGGGCGCCAACGGAGCCGGCAAAACCTCGACCATCATGCTCATTCTCGGCTTCACGGAACCCACGTCGGGCACTGTAACCGTCAAAGGTGTCGATGTTCAAAAGGATCCACTGGCAGCAAAGAAGCTAATCGCTTATGTGTCCGAAAACGTAACGCTCTATGGTAACTTCACGGCGAAGCAGAATATGGAGTTCTTTGCAAAACTGAGTGGCCGCAAGGATGTCACCGACGACGAATACCGTGCCGTCTTCAAGCGCGTCGGAATGGCCGACAATGCCTACCAGCGCAGGGTATCCGGGTTCTCAAAGGGAATGCGGCAAAGACTCGGCATTGCCATAGCCATACTGAAGAATGCGGAATTGATTGTGCTCGACGAACCCACGAGCGGACTCGACCCGAAGGGCGGCTTCGAGTTTCTTGAGATCATCGGAGGGCTGCGGGCCGAGAATAAAGCGGTCTTCATGTCGAGTCACGACATATTCCGTGCCAAAGCCATTGCCGACCGCGTGGGCATCATGCGATCCGGCAGGCTGCTCGAAGTACTGGATAGGCAGGTTCTCGAGACACGTGATCTTCAGCAGGTCTATCTTGAATCCATGGCGCAAATTGCTGCCGGCGCCACTTCCGCAAATATTGATGACTGAGCCAACGCAACCGCCGATGAACGCCGATACACGCTGATAGGAATGATGGTGAGCAAACCAACGCGGGCTGAAGAACTGTATGTGTGTGTGAACCGCAAGTCGTCCGGGCTTCTCCACAGTCGATTTGTTCACTGGCCAGCTTCTGTAAGGCCAAAAAGCAATAAGACAATATCGGCGTCCATCGGCGTCCATCGGCGTTCATCGGCGGTTGCATGGTCGCAGTTATTCTTTTGTGTCTTCTGTGCCTTCTTGTCTGCCCCGCATTCATCGCGGGGTGGCTATCGGCATTCACTTGTCCTACGTAGTCTTGGCGAAACAGGATCGGCGGGTGCTTGTTAATAGCTCTGCAGGAGTACGGGGCGACCGGAGATTGTCATGTTGTGGCACATAATCAGAAAAGAGATCGTATCGCATATGCTCTCTTTGCGCTTCGCAGTGGCATTCATCCTGATGATCTTGCTCGTCTTCCTGAGTTTCTATGTCTCCGTGGATGAGTATGAACGGAATACGAGCGACTTCAATGAACGGAGCCGCACACATGAGAGGGACCTGAAACGGATACTGGACCAGGAGGATATACGGAGCAGTTTTCGCTCCGTATTCGATCGAGAGGGCAGATACGACGCCATTCCAGTTTCCCCTCTGTCCTGGATCGGCCAGGGGCTTCAGCCGTCCTATCCTTCATCGCTCAATACCCGGCGGCGGTTCTATACGAGGAGTTACTCCGTAGACACATTGCGCAATCCGTTGCGCGGATTCCTGCGCATTCCGGATTTTGTCTATATTGTAAATGTTGTCCTTTCGTTTCTCGGCATTCTCTTTATGTTCGATTCGGTGTGCGGCGAGAAAGAGACCGGCACTCTTAGACTTGTGCTCTCGAACCCGATACCTCGCCATACGCTGCTGCTCGGAAAATGGATAGGCGGATACGTGGTTCTGATAACGCCGCTTCTGCTGGCGGCAGTCGGAGGCCTGACCTACGCAAGATGGCGCGGGGGCGCGTTCTCGACAGCGCAGACCGGGCGAGTGGTTGCGCTGATCGCCGTGGCCCTGCTCTACGCGGCAGTATTCTTCAATATCGGGCTGGCTGTGTCCGCAATGACAAAACGACCGCCAACTGCATTACTTATCTGCCTGGCTATATGGGTTTTCGGCATACTGGTTGTGCCCAACATGGCTCCCGTTACCGCGAAGATACTCGAGCCCACTCCGCCACTTGCCGCCATCCAGGCGGAGAAGCGAGCCGTCGATCGAGAAATTCGCATGCAGAGCAGGCGTCTGACACTGACAAGCGGCGAGCTGCCATACGGAAAGAGTGTCGAGGATGCGAGGGAGGAACTCGAGTTGGAAGGAGCCAGGCGAAAGGAACAACTCGACCGCTACTACAAGGACAGCCGCAAGAAGCAGATGAATCTCGCCGAGACGTTCGGCCGCCTCTCGCCGTCAGCCTGTTGGACCTATGCCGCCCTCGCACTCGCGGGCACGGGGCCCGCTTCATATGCAAGCCTGGAGGAAGCCCGAGTTGCGCTTGCCGCCGAGTTCAACAGGGCATCCCAGGATATTGAACGCGACATGCGGAGCCAGAACTCTGAAAACGCGGCACAAATCCGTTTCGAAGACATACCGTCCTTGCAGATCCGGTCCGCAAGTGCCGCCGAGGCATTTACAAGTTCACTCAACGACGTGCTTATTCTGCTCATTTTGTGCGTGGTTTTCTTCATGCTGGCGTTTACGTGTTTTCTGAAGTACGACGTCAGGTAGAATAGTATCAGTCGCGGGATAAATGGAATGCTCAGGGAAATCATAAAGAAAGAAGTGCTGGACCACATGATGGGCCTCAGGTTCTCCATTGCCTGCGTGCTCTGTTTCATTGTGATTGTCTGTAGCCTCTTTGTCCGGCAGCAGGACTTTGTTCGCACGGTGTCGATCTACAACGAGAACTCTTCTGTGAATCGCAGCGAACGCGATCAGGTGGATCATCCCTGGCGCCTGGTCTGGCTGGGAATCAAGCTGGACCAGCCCCCTAACCCGCTGAAGATCTTCGTGAGAGGCATCGAAGACCAGAACGGTTATTCCGTGGATCTGAACTGCCAGCAGCCGATCTATCTGGAGACTGCAGAAATCGACAACCCGCTGCTCCCCCTGTTTCCATCTACTGACCTGATGACTTTCGTGGGAATCATCATGTCCCTGCTGGCAGTCATCTTCGCATATGACACCGTTTCCGGAGAGAAGGAGCGCGGCACCTTGCGCCTGATGCTGTCATACAGCGTGCCCAGGGACATTGTGCTGCTCGGAAAATGGATAGGCGGGTACGTGACTCTGGTTATACCGTTCATCATAGCTGTTGTTGCTGCCGCTGCCATTGTGCTTGCACAGTCCAATCTGTTGTTTACGCAGGCGCAGTGGCTGCAATTCATGGCCGTTTGTCTTCTTTCGCTCCTCTACATTGCCGTAGTTTATTCCGCCGCCATATGGATATCCTGTCTCACCTCACGATCATCAACCAGTATCATGCTCCTTGTGACACTGTGGCTGGTCTTCGTCCTTGCGATTCCAAACCTCAGTCCCTACCTCGCACAGGCCTGGAAAGACGCCGGAAGCTCACAGGAGATGGAAAGCGAGAGGTCGGAAACTGCTCGGCAAGCATGGGAAGACACCGTTACTAAGGACATGACACGTTACGACAATGCGCACGGTATTGACCAGGCCTGGTGGCGCAACTTGCAGCGTGGAAACTGGGCGAGCGAGAAGGTAGTGGTGGAGCGAACGGTGTTTGAACTCGACAGGCAGCGCAGCGCTTTGATTGCGCGACTGAAGATGTACCGAAGTGTAGAAGAGAAATATACCCGCCTGCTCGATGCACAAATCAGCCTCTCACAATGGATCTCACGCCTCTCGCCATTTTCATGCTATGCAATGGCCGCCACAGAGCTGACCGACACCGGAATCCACGGGAAACGCGGGTTCATGGAACAACTTGAAGCACACCAGATACGCCTGTGTGAGTACAGCTTCAGTGAATGGATACCGCTCGAACAGTACCGGCTCGACCACGATGGCGAAAGTCCGCCTTCGTGGACCGACAACAGAGCGGCGCCACCACCGGAGTTTGTATATGCACGGCCCGCAGGATCCGACTACTTAAAGGTCGTTGCGATTGATATCGGCATTCTCTCCGGAATGCTCGTGGTATTCTTCATGATGAGCTACCTGTCCTTCTTAAAATACGATGTGAGATAGAGGTGCAATGAAACGTGCTGCAATAATTACGGTCGTCATTACCGCAATCATCATGTTGTTCGTCGGCACCATCGCCGTGAGACTGCTTCTCCGAAGCCCCAAAGGGCTTGTCAATTCACTGCGATCCGCCGCGGGCCCCGAGCGTGAGAAGATCTTGATGAGGATCGGACTGACCACAGAAGACATCGTACCGGCGCTCATTTCCGCACTTGATGATGCCTCGGCCGATCCGGAGTTCCGGGGAATCATCGTCGACCTGATGTTTCGGAAGTATAGCCGCAACAGGGACGACCGTATCATGGTCTCTCTGCACGAGGCGCTCTCCGACAAGGACCCGCTTGTCCGCAGAACCGTGGTCGAGGGGTTCGCAACATACCTTGACGCCGGAGAGAGACTTGCTGTGCTGGACCGAATCGCCGATTCTGACCCGGGTGTCAGGAAGGTGGTCTACGAACTGCTGGTTGCCGATGGCGGCAG
>SPBP01000255.1 GCA_004525935.1 Lentisphaerales bacterium
GGTACAACGTTCATGAGGTGCCGTAGACGAACATGGAAAATTCTGATCTTCGGGCGGCCGGACCGGGAGGACGCCGCGGGTTGGCGATCACACTCGTGCTGCTCGCGCTATTGAGCCTTGCCGTGCGCCTAGTACAGCCGCTGTGGCCCGACACGTCGGTCTATCTGCTACACACCCGGACCTGGCTGGAGACCGGAAACCGCTATAGTGATTCGCACGACTCGAAGGGACCGTTGCTGATCTGGTTATCGGCACCGGTTGTGCGACTGGTTGGCGCCGGTGCCCCGGCCGCAGGCCTTCTACGCGGTTTCGCAGCCCTGGTAACTGCCGGGGTGATATGGACGTTGTTGCGCCGCCGCGCACCGGCCGGCCGCTCACCTTGGTTGCCGGCGGCGCTCGTCGTTGTCCTGCCGGTGGCCCCATCGCTGTGGGGTGACAGCCTGCGACCCGAGAATTATGCAACCGCTCTTGCCGCCGTGGTTCTGCTCCTCGGCCACCGGGGAACACGTGGCGCATTCTGCGCTGCCGGCGCGCTTACGGCCGCCACCTTCTTCCTTAAGTCGGTCCTCATCCTTCCTCCCGCCCTCATCCTGACGGGATTGCTGGTGCATCGCACATGGACGCACAGGCGCATTCCCTGGGCAGACGCTGGGGCGATGGCCGGCGGCGCCTTGCTTGCGGTCGGCCTGATTCTCGGGGCTCTGGCGGCGACCGACTCTCTGCCGGATTGGTGGCGGCAGACCGTGACCTGGCCTGCAGAGTACCGGCAGGCCGCGCCGAGCCCTGCACCCGCCGCCACAACCGGTCTCACCGCCCGCGCGCTGGCGCTGTACAAGGCAACGGACGATCCGCATCGCCCTTGGCTGATGCCGCTGAAGATTCCGGCAACATTGATCCGCTCCGGCATGGCCCCGTTGTTTCTTCTTGCGCTCGTCATGATATGGCGGACGGTCGGACGGTGGAGTGCCCTGCACGCTCTGATCGGATGCTGGATCCTGGGCGAACTCTTCAAGTTGGGTCTGGAATACCGGCGCTGGATGTACCCGGCGGCGGGTCTGATTCCACCGCTACTGCTGTGGATCGGGTTGGCGCCGACGGGACCACGGCGCGTTCGCTGGTTACCCGAACTGACGATGCTGGTCGTGCTGCCCATGCTGGTGGGCCTGCTGGCGCACGCCGGAACGCTTGCGCGGGCCCGGTTGACGGGCGCACCGCTCGGCCCATATGAAGAACTGGCCGGCCAACTGCGCGACATCTATCGACCAGGTGAAACGCTGCTGGTGCTGGACAATAACTATGCCTTACACCTGCTCCTCCCGGCGCCACCTCCGCCGCCGGTGCTCTCGCTGCATGCCGCTATGGTTAACCCGGCGGAACGCGGCGCGCTCCAGCGAACGATCCAGGCCTCGCCCCCGGACTGGCTGGTCGGCAGAGAACTCGCCTATACCGCCATCCACCTCGACGACCCGGCCTCACCGACGGTGAAGGTGATTGAACGCGTCGGCGAACTATGCCTCTCCGGTCCGTACCCGTTGGTCGTCACGAACGGCTCTGCATGGGCGCGTCACCGGGCACCGCCGTAGCAGTACTGACGGACTGTCAATCGGACCCCGCCTTGTCACGCCAAAGCCCGAAGGGCGACGGCGGATCTTGAATCCACACGAATCAGTTTCTCGCGCAGAGCACGCCCGTTCGACAAGCTCAGGGACTTCGTCAGGGAACTGGTTGTGTGTGTGGGGGAGAGAAACCGCCTCCCGCAGAGGCGCAGGGGAGCAGAGAACGCAGGGAACTGCCTGTGTGTGAGTATGTGAGTGTCGGAGCGTGGGTGATTACGCATGAATGCTGACACCCGACACCTGAAACCTGAATACAGCGGTTACTACACAAACTCGGCGTCGAGTCGGGGAATATCGCCGACGCGTTTATGGAATCCCTTTGCGACCCCCTTCAGAAGCGCAGGCACATGGGCGGCATTTCCGGTGAGCGCCTCACGCAGCAACAAATATCCCAGATCCACGATCAGTCTTGGAATCAGGGGTTTCATATGTCGCCGGTAGTATCTCGCGAAACTCTCGCCCCACGTGTAGTAGAATTGCCGATCTCTTGTCGGCTCACTGGCTTCCTTGTGAAACATTCTTGCTTCCGGGACGAACCGGATCCTGAAGCCGTCGTGTCTCGCGCGCCGCGAGAAATCAACATCTTCGTAGTAGAACTGGTATCCAGGATCGAAGAGGCCGCACTTCTCGAAAACCGCCGCGTTCACCAGGAGTCCGGAACTGACGGCAAATTCGACTTCGCGACTTTCGGAGAACCTGGCGTCATCCGGCTTCCCAACACCGATCGTTTTGATTGACGGTGGAAACTTCCGGAAACGGGTGCCGATTGACCAGATTCGATCCTTGTGCTCGCTCGACAGGATCTTTGGTGTCAATATTCCGGCTTCCGGGTCACGCAATGCCACTTTCATCAACTCGCTGAGAGTATTCGGTTCTACCGTTGCATGTCCGAGACACAGAAAGACGGAATCAGCCGATTGTGTCATTGCCCAGTTGATTCCGGCATTGAAGGCTGCGGGTATGCCCAGGTCTTCCGGTTTTGTCAGGATTGTCACTGAAGGCAGGCTCTCTTCGACAGTGTGGCGCAGGTCGACGTCTTCCACGTTACAAACCAGCGCCACGGTGAGCTGGTCATAGTCGGATGCAGCAATCGACTTTACGCATTCGATCGTATCTTCCGCATTGCCTCTTGCCGCGACAATTGCAGCCAGACGCGGGCTTACGGGCAGATCCGGTCGCTGTGTCGAGAGCACGGCAGGCGGCTTCTCGGACCTGTCGCCAATTTCCCGAACGAGATGTGATGCGGCTGAGAAACAATCATCGACCTCGAGATGTTCGAATTGTGCAGCTCTTCCGACCCAGCGTACGTTACGGAACCGACCAAGGAACCGCTGGGCCTCATCGACCAGCTTCTCATAATTGCGTTCGTACACCGGGTATGAAAAATCGCGACTTACGACCGTGGTATCGAGCACCTCTTCGCGGCCGAAGAGGCCGGATCGAACCATATCACCCACGGTACGTTCCGCCAGATCCGGATGTTCGCAGTCAGTTACTTCAGCACAGACAACACTTGTCTCCGGTGGGCCCATGTTCGGGTTCATGTTCTTGAATTCACAGAGCCTGTTGATTACCACGTTGCCGTCCATGTAGTAGATCCAATGGTATGGCGACACGTGGGGTTTATTCACAAGGGCATAGACCGCGGCAACGGAGCGGTACCGCAACGGCGAGTTGTGTCCGAGCATGCTGCCAAGGACGGTGAGTGGCATTGTGGAGATGACCATATCCGCAGGAAGTTCGCGTTCAACGCCGTCCACCCGGTAACGCACCGCGGTTGCCCGGTCGCCTTCGGTCGTGATCCCGACAACCTCCGCACCAAGTGTTACACGGTCGCGGAGTTCAGAATAGAGACTTTGCGGGATTGCGCCGTACCCGCCATTCCTCGGGTAGTAGAAGTAGTTGAACTTCTTCTTCGAGCCCTGCCTGATCACGTCCAACGGACCTGCGACCCGCACTTTTTTCCTGGCCCACTCCACAGAAATGTCTTCCGCCGGAATGCCGAACATCTTCACCGTATATGGTGAGAGGAGAAAGTCTGAGAGTGCGCGTCCGAAGCGGGCATACACGTAGTTACGGAATGACTCCTCGGGCAGGTTCTTTGTTCGGAAAGCGTAAGATAATGGGATAGCCAGTGTTTTTGACGGGAAGAAGCGGCTGCAGATCTGGATGACGTCAACGGGGTCATGAAGCCATTTTCCCCCGAGGTAGACGCGGCTCTTTCGCTCGAGTTTGTTCATCGGCACAAGAGAAAGCAGTTGCTGAAGAGTATGTTCGTCGTGGGTGAAGAGCCGATGGGTGGCCCAGTCGCAAGTGTGCCCATTCCATTCAAAGCTGTGCGCGCCGCCGCCGGCGTAGCTGGAGGCTTCCAGGACCTGGACATCGAAGCCGCGTTTACGCAGCAGGAACGCGGTGGTCAGTCCGGACATTCCGGCGCCTATAATGACAACGCTCATAGGTTTTCCTGTGACTCCGGTACCGGGGGCGAATGTCCTGCAACTGGTCGGCTAATCGCAAACAACTGGTGCTCAGCGGAGTGGTCAAGAATCTCGAAGATTTCCGGATTCTGCTCAACCCATTCCAGCTCTGGAGGCCCAGGCAGGTAGACAAACAGGAAA
>SPBP01000326.1 GCA_004525935.1 Lentisphaerales bacterium
ATAAATCCGTGCAAGGACAAGGCGATTTGAGTTCGGGGATACGACATGAGTGAACCGTGGCTATACGGCGCGCCACCGCACCCGTGTGCTCGCAACGCTCTGCGCTGAACTGAACGCGACGGCGACCACGTTTCCTGGCACCAACCTGATTCTGCGCTACGACGTTGCCGAGGGCAGAAAACGGTGAAAAGCGGACAGAATGCCATGCCCTATGTCAGGAGGTCTGGAGTCATCGCGTCTCAGCCTGGGCCCCGACGAAATACGAGCTCTTCGGGCGTTGCAGGCCTGACGGATTCACGCGCGCGAGTTCCGGTGAAGCCTGCGGAAGAGGCCCATTTGCTCCCATTCCCTCATATATGCGCCTCATAATCGGCATATTCGTCTTCTTTCTCAGCAAAGAAACATGTTGTACCATATACCCGTACATGGTATACGGTATGCTGTGGAAGGGAGGTAACATGAAACGGAAACCACATGGAACAACGCATGACGAGAATCTGGCGCGGGTTAACCGGAGTGAGGGGCAGGTACGGGGTGTGCGGCGGATGATCGAGGAGCGAGAGTACTGCATTGATATTGTCACGCAGATCCAGGCGGTCCAATCCGCCCTCGGCGCGGTTAGTCGCCTGATTCTGCAGAAACACCTTGATACCTGTGTAACGGACGCGGTACGCAGCAAATCGAAGCGGGATACGGACGAGAAGATCCGTGAAGTGATGAAGGTCATGAAAAGGATTTCCAGGTAGGGAGACGTCGATGAAGATGCGAATGGTTTCGCTGATTCTGGCCGGCATGCTTGCGAACGGGTGTGCGTCAACAGGCACCAATCGCCTGGGACACAATGAGGCGGAGAGAGCAGACGGGCCGGGAGCAACGATGCTCGCTCTCGGAGAGGAATCCACCCTTGATGATTACCTCCGGTATGCTGCATTGAACAATCCCGGGCTAGAGGCAGCATTCAATGACTGGAAAGCTGCTGTAGAGCGCGTGCCCCAGGCAAAGGCTTTGCCGAACCCGCGATTGACATATTCATACTTCATTGAGGAAGTGGAAACCCGAGTCGGCGCACAGCGTCAGAAGATCGAGGTTTCTCAAGTGTTTCCCTGGTTTGGCAAGCTTCGTCTTCGTGGAGACGCAGCATCAGATGCGGCGCATGCGGCAGAACAGAAATATCAGGGCATAAAGCTCGCACTCTTCTATCGCGTGAAGAATACATACTATGAGTATGGCTATCTCGGGCGCGCACTCGTTATCACGAGAGAGAATATCAAGCTGCTGTCGAATCTTGAAAATGTTGCGCTCTCGATGTACAAATCCGGCGCTGCACCACACGCGGCTGTGATCAAGATCCAGGTCGAGCTGGGAAGACTGCAGGATCGCCTGACGACCCTGGAGGATCGTCGGAATTCGATGTCGGCTCAACTCAATGCCGCCCTGAACAGATCCTCTAATGCCCCTTTGCCGTGGCCCAAGCCTTTCCAGGAAGAACGAACGGACGTCTCGGAAGAGGAGCTCATTGCCTGGGTTCGGGAAAGCAATCCGGAGCTCAAGGCTTTAGAATTCATGGCCTCAAAGGAGAAGGCAGGCGTCGAGCTTGCGGAGAAGAACTATTACCCTGATATCATGCTCGGGGTGGGGACGGTTCTTACCGATGACGCAAGTATGCCGAACGTGGAGGACAGTGGAAAAGACCCGATAATTGCGGTAATCGCAATCGATCTTCCTCTCTGGTACGGCAAATACCGTGCTGCTGAAAGAGAAGCAAGGCATCGTCATGAGGCCGCCCTCAGGAAAAAGACTGACAGGGAGAACAATGTACTCGCCGATTTGCAGCTTGCGCTCTTCAACGTTCGTGATGCACACCGACAGATCGATCTTTACGGCGACACACTCATTCCGAAGGCGAAGCAATCGCTTGAAGTCACGCAGACGGGATTCGAAGCCGGTAAGGTGGATTTCTTGAACCTGATAGATGCCGAAAGACTCCTGTTGGAATTCCAGTTGTCTTATGAACGAGCTCTGGCCAACCACGCTCAAACGCTGGCTCAGCTGGAGATGCTTGTCGGCAGAAGCATTCCGAGAGCGGGAGGAGGGGAGGAGTAGAATCCGGCAAGGAGAAACAGGTGTTGGATGCTTGGCACCTGGATAAGCGATGGGTGTGCAGAAGAAAAGTCAGATAAAACAGGAGGTGTTTTCGATGAGAAAGCTTCTGGTCGGAGTTCATGTGTTGGTTGTGGGAGGTTTTGCTGTTGCGTCGGCGTACGCGAATTGTGGAATGTGTGCAATGCATCCTGAGAAAGAGAAGGCCAAGGCGACCAGTCAATCCGGGGCGGAAATAGTTCTGCAAACTACCTGTCCGGTCATGGGAGGCAAGATCGATAAGTCTGTCTACACCGAACATGATGGCAAGCGGATATATGTCTGTTGCAAGGGCTGCATAGCTAAGATCGACGAGGACCCGGCTGTTTACATCAAGAAACTCGAGGATGCCGGCATAACACTCGAGAGAGTGCAGACGAAGTGCCCGGTGATGGGTGGCGAGATCAACAAGAACCTGTTTGTGGAACACGATGGCATGAAGATCTACGTTTGCTGCCCCGGTTGCATAGCAAAGATCAAAGCGGATCCGGAGAAGTATGCAAAGAAGGTTGCGGATGAGCTGAAGATGGATTTGCAGACGGAAGAGGAGTAAGAGGATAGTCGCGCAGAACACCATAACTAAAGGCATGGGCTTTCGCTGTGCCCATTCGACTAATGGACACATCCGAGGCCTGGTGTAAGGCAGAACATAGAAAGCATAGTCCTCGGTGCTGAGGAGAAACTAATGAAAAGACCGAACATATCAACAAAGGTCGTGCTGAGGATAGCAGCACTGCTTGCTGTGGCATTCCTTATAGGTCGTTACACCGGATCGAAGGAATCCGATGAGCATATGGCGCACGACGGGGCGGTAGCAGTCACGTCGTGGACTTGCTCAATGCACCCACAGATAGATCTGCCCGAGCCGGGGAAGTGCCCGCTTTGTGGAATGGACCTGATTCCTCGAAAGGGTTCAGGAAGTGATGATATCGGCGAGCGCATGATGAGCATGTCTGAGGCGGCGATGAAGCTGGCCGAGGTGCGCACGGCGCCTGTGGAGCGCAAATTCGTGGACATAGAAATACCGATGGTTGGAAGAGTTGACTACGACGAGACGCGGGTAAAGACCATTAGTGCATGGACGGCTGGTCGGCTTGATCGTCTTTTCGTGGATTATACGGGCATTCCAGTGAAAAAGGGCGACCACCTTGTAGAAATCTACAGCCCCGAACTTTACACCGCGCAGGAGGAGCTCCTTCAGGCCATAA
>SPBP01000396.1 GCA_004525935.1 Lentisphaerales bacterium
ACGCTATCGACGATCCTGACGGTGACGGATGGGATAACTACAATGAATACATGGCCAGTTTCATGTTCGGCCAATGCACCCTGTCGAATGCAACCGATCCTACAGACGGGCTGAGCTATCCTCTTCCGTCGTTGGCCTTGAATTTGGAATATGCCGGGGAGAATGCACTTGGCGACATTCGGGTTGAGTTCTTCAACTCATCTGCCATGGATGGGGTCCCAAGTGCTTTCGCGAACATCCCGCTGGCCGCTCCGGAAGAAATGGATTGGACATCCGGCCTCCAGACACTCCTCAGCACATTCGACTTCGGCCACTTGCGCCAGGGCCCGACCTGGATATTCGCCTACGTCGACAACGATGACTCCGGAACGTGGGATGAATTTGAGCCGGCCGGCATCGCGCAGGGCCAGCCGTTCAACGTCGGGGCTGGCACAGTTCCAGAGATTACGATTGGCCTGAGCGATTCATCGCCAGGCTTCCCGAGATTCGTCTGGACCGAGGAGCCGGGCACAAATGGTGTGAGTGTACTTATCAGGAGTCTCAGTGTGCCAGGGGCCCCGACGGTGATTGATCGATACCTGCTGGGATCAAGGAACTACTTCCACGAAGGTGACTATCTCTATTCCCTGTCAGGTACACTTCCCGATGGCAGCTACGAATGGTTTGCCGGCGCAGAAAGCGGCACCTTCAACGTAAGTTGGCCGGCATCGCCCTCGCAGCCCATTCTCCTTGCTCCTATAGGCAATGAGCGGGTGGTGATGGTCGACAGGGAGTTGACCTGGACAACGGCGGCGGATGATACAGCATATGTGAGGCTGGAAATACGGCCCAACAGCACCACGAACCCGCCCGTTGTCTCCAGACTCATGCTGGTTCCGCCGCGCGGCATAGACGGCAATTTCAGGCTGCCGTTCCCTGTTTCGCCCGGCGATACCAACCTCGTGGACGGCATCTATTACTGGCGGCTGGTCTCCGTTACCCCAGATGGCAGCACCTCGTCGAGTTACGGCCAGTTCACCATTGACCTGCGAACCACCAGTCTTGGACCCTACACGATTGCAGGCAGTGTGACGCCGCAGGGCATCAGCATAACCAGCGGAGTATATATTGTAAGAGCATTCTCCGATCCTGGCTTCAGCGGATTGCCGAGAGCCGAACAGCACATCAAAGCTGACGGCTCGCTGGCATTCTCGATTGAAGGATTGCGACCTGGAACATACTACATCATGGCCTTCCTCGATCAGAATGGAAATGACAAGAGGGACAGCTTCGAGTCGTTCGGTTTTGTCGAGGACGGCAATTGCAGGTTCAGGCCTCCGGAGGCAATCGCTGTTTCGTCCAGTGTCTGGAACAAGAATGTCGTTGTCGCACATCGCGATACTGATCGCGATGGTATCGCTGACGCGTGGGAATATCAGTACTTTGGCAGCCTTACTGCAAGCGATCCTCTTGCAGACAGTGACGGTGACGGGTTGACCAATCGTGAGGAATTACTCGCGGGAACCAATCCCAGGGTTGCCGATACCGACGGTGATGGTCTCAACGACTATCTTGAGTATGTCGTTTATGGCACCAGTCCGACCTCTGCCGACACCGACGGGGACACATTGCCTGACGGTCTCGAAGTATCGATGGGCCTTAGCCCGTTGAATCCGGACGACGATAGCGACGGCGTTCCTACCAGCATTGAAGTCATGTGGAACGGTGTTGCCGGATATACTGCCGGGCTTGACCTGAATCCGGCGCTCTCCGATACTGATGGCGATGGCGTGGGCGATCTCGTGGAAATTGCGGCCGGCAGCAATCCGCTATCCGGCGCAAGCGCCAACACGATCGAAATATCCGGCGTGGCGATATCCGCGGGTCAAGCGACCATATCGTGGAATATCTACTCCAATATCAACTCCGTAGACGTGCGCCATTCCATTCAGGTTTCCACTAACCTGCTCGGATGGACAACTGTTGGCAGCGTGCTCTCGAGCGGCGACGTTAATGCCGCCACAAATCTCACGGATACCTCCAGTTTGACCAACTTGATGCAGATGTTCTACAGGGTCGAATTGAGTATCGATTGATGAGACATGCCCCGGGGTGCGCTGCCGGCCTGTTTGCCGCCTCGCAGCCCGAGCGAATGTGGGACTGTTTTGTTGTTGCTGTGGGGGCGATACAAACGTAGTATCGGATTGATTCAGATGATGAGGGGGGGAGACTATAACATGAGTCGAATATTGAAATATCTGGTAGTGCTGGCTGTTGTGGCGATGTATACAGGGTGCGAGTGGGATACCGTTGGCGAAGACGAGGAATCCTGGAATGACGCATACGGATGGGTAAACTTTTCAGGAATGTACAGGGCCATGGACGGAGGCATCCTTGTCACCGATTTCACCTACACAAGCCCCGAGGACGGTACAGAGGGGACCGTCACCGAGACGGCGGTCGCCGGTGAAATCCTTGCCTATGGCGTCGACGGATCGCACGCATACGGCGGATCACTTGAGAATGGCCCAGTTTCAGCCGGATCACTCGCAATTTCTGCCGGCGGCTTTGTATTCAACGACAATGGCGACGGCACTCTCACCGGCACCGCAGGCACAGCCGGCACCATCAGCTATGCAAGCGGCGCATGGACAATCGATCTGAACGCTCTTGAGATCGGGGCGGGTGTCGCGATTGTCGCCGGTTATGTCTATGAAGCTTCCGGGC
>SPBP01000390.1 GCA_004525935.1 Lentisphaerales bacterium
GGGAAGCTGAAGAAGGACCGCCGTTTGCGCAGATGCGTGAGCCGGATTGAGTCGGAATTGGACAGTCGAAGGCAACGGCGTGCGAAGGAGAGTCCATGACTGCACCTAATCTTGATTCAAAAGGGCTGACCCCAATCCCGCAATCCCGCTTAAAGTGTAAGGTAAAATGCCGTAGGTACAAGAGAGAGCGTTCCATGCTCGTTCCCCCTTCCCTACCCCGGTATTTTCTGTTAAGGAATCTGCTGCCAATGAAGCAGTTGCTCATAATGGGCTCGGTATGGCTTGCGCTTGCTGCAACGGCAAGCACTGAAGTGGTCATTCCGCCGGAAGTCGAGGCCGTCGCATACGACGGAACCACCAACTCACTCGATCAGATCCTGCGTGTATTTGAACCTGCTGCGACCAATGGAATCACAGTAGCAGTTTTTGTCTGCCGCGAGGTCCTGTTGGAACGCGGCGACAACGACGGGGCCAAAGAGCGGTTCCCGGTGATTGGGTCGACAGAAGACACGGACGAGGCTGTGACTGAAGCCTGGCGCCTGCTGTTGAAGCGGAAGGCAGAGTCGGGTGACCCGTTCTTTCAGAAAGTGCTGGGCTATCTTTACAAATACGGTTCCGTTTTCGACCCGGATGATCGCACCGCCTTCACATGGTACGAGAAGTCGGCCAAGGGCGGATACGCGCGTGGGATGTGGTTGCTGGCCAGATGCTACCAGTACGGTACGGGGACAGAGGAGAATATGGCCGAGGCGATCAAGTGGCACTCGAGGGCCGCAGAGAAAGGTGCATCCCGTGCTGCTTATGATGTCGGTATGATCTATCTGGCCGGGAGCGATGCCGAGCGGAACCACACAGAAGCCGCGAAGTGGTTCAAGCGTGCCGCCGAACTAGGCAATGCCTGTTCGAAGTGCCGCCTTGCCTGGATGTATTGCAACGGGCTCGGCTTGGAGCCGGATTATGACATGGCGATAAAACTGTACCAGGAACTACTGGCGATGGAAGAGGATCATCGGTGCGCCGTCGTGGGAATGGCTTACATTTACGATAAAGGGCTGGGCGTCGCGTCTAACCCTGACAGGGCGACAGAACTGTACCTGGCAGGAGCGAGAATGGGCGATGTGTATGCGACGACGATGATATCGCTCAGATACGAGAAAGGCCTGGGCGTCAAGCGGAACCTGCTGCAGGCCGCATACTGGGCCAAGGAAGCAGCAGAGCGGGGAGACGCGAACGCGCAGAACCGTCTTGGCACGTACCTCCAGAGGGGATGGGGCACGCCGAGCAACAGTGTGGAGGCCGTAAAGTGGTTCCGAAAAGCGGCGGAAAAAGGACACGGGGGCGCACAATACAATCTTGGAATGCGCATCGAGGAGGGTCGGGCTACAACGGGCAGCATCGCGGAAGCTGCCGAGTGGTTCCGAAAATCAGCTGAGAAAGGCCTGAAAGACGCACAGTACAAGATCGGTGAGTACCTTGAGGAGGGCCGAGGCACGAAGAAGGACATTCCAGAAGCCGCAAAGTGGTTTCGAAAGGCGGCGGACCAGGGCGTACTTCACGCATTCTACCGGCTGGGCCGGTTCTACAGTGACGGCCGGGGTGTGGAGCAGGATCTGCAGGAGGCGTTCAAGTTGCAGCAGGCGGTCCTTGATGGAGGTTGCGAGAAGCATGGCGCCGGCGGGATGGCATACGCGCACGAAATGAACGGCGATTATGAAGCTGCGCTCACGTGGTACCTGACCGGCTCGAAATGGGGTGACGGATGGACCATGGAGCGGCTTGGCAGGTTGTATATGGAAGGTGCGGGAATCGAGAAAGACACGGCTGCCGCCGTGGTCTGGTTAGCAAAGGCCGCACGCAAGCGCAGCTCTGCCGTGGATCTTCTCAGGCAGCTTGCCGATGAGGGCGAAGTGATCGCCCAGTTGAAGTTGGCGCAGCTGTACCATAGCGGTGTGGAAGGGACTCTCGACGCGGACCATGGGGAAGCCCTGTTCTGGTGCATGAAAGCTGACAGCCATGGGTATGATGAAGCCGGAGAGCTCATAGACACAATGCGCGCCCATGGAACGCTGACCGACAACGATTTCGAACAAGCAAGGAAACGGCTCAACGAAGGACCAAAGCGAGCTGCGGACGGAAAATGGTATCTTGAACTTGCTGACAACTCAACAGTGGTCGGCGAACCGTCATTTACCTCTGTCGTAGTGAACGTCTCGTTCGGTAAAGTGCATCTCTCAATCGACAAGATCAATAGCGTAACGTTCTCGGGCAAAGACTCCCCTGCACGAGTACTACTCTGGAACGGAGATACGCTTGATGGAACGGTAGAGCTCGGAGCATTCATAGTGGACGACACGGGTGAGAAGATCCCCGTCGATGGCGCCAAGTTAGATCGAATTCGACGCCACTAACGCGCTTGGTGCCCTGGTCAGCTCGGCCATTTGCCGAGGCGAATATCGTCGTCTGTGCCGGGCTGGCGATCCCACCCAACGCTGTAGGGCAGACTTGTGGCTTCATCCCATAGATATGGCTTGCCTGTGAAGTGATCGATCAGTTCCAGCTCTTTGCCTGTCAGCCTGGCAAGGTGGAGGGCCAGCAGGTCACAGCTCACCCTCGGCAAATGGCCGAGCTGACCAGGGCACCAAGCGCGTTAGTGGCGTCGAATTCGATCTAACTTGGCGCCATCGACGGGGATCTTCTCACCCGTGTCGTCCACTATGAATGCTCCGAGCTCTAC
>SPBP01000286.1 GCA_004525935.1 Lentisphaerales bacterium
GGAATGCACGCTTTTGCCGAAGCTGTTGCGCGCTCCGGCAAAGACGAAACACAGATAATGGACAGTCTCCCACACAGTCTGGCCACCGACGGGAACAACGTCATCGAGGCCGTTGAGCCGGCACTTACCCGGCTGATCCGGCAAATCGAACAGACCATGGCCTCCTCCACCCTCAGAGAAATGGGCACCCATGTCAGCCGGGTACTGATAAGCGGTGATGTCACCAACTATGGCTGGATCGTAGAATACCTCCAAGAACAGCTCAACGTGCCGATCGAGATGATGAACGCGTTTTCGTCGAAAAATGGAGCCTCTGCCGGTACCGTTCCCGAAACAGAGGCTGAAGCCGTATCCCTTTCACCTGTTATCGGCCTCGCATTGTCGGATCCGATACACACTCCGAACTTCCTCTGGACCTACGAAGAAAAGGCCGCACACGCGCAATCTCAAAAATACAACAAGGCCATTCTAGGCGTAACTATCGTGCTGATGCTGGCTCTGCTCGGTGCATCCAGATTGTCGGATTCTCTGGCGACAAAACGCCGGGAAGACCTGACAGCGCTGCGCAAAGAACTTGCAGAACGTGGACAGGAACTCAACAAGGCAATGCTCGAAGATATGTTCAGCAAAGCATCGGACGAGCAGGCAACTGCAGTCCGGATCGCAAAACGACACCTCGGAACGGCTCTGATTCGGGAACTCTCCACGCTCACCCCAAGCCATGTCAGCCTGGACACAATCCGTATCGAGATGCCCTTTCAGGAAGTCGACAGAGCTGGCAGAAGATACAGCGCTGTCGTAACGCTTGAAGGCCGTGTTTCGAGTGAACCCGGCAGCCAGGAATCACGCCTGGCGGAATACTCAATAAGACTTGCTGATTCACCCCTGATCCAGAAAGCAGATCTCACCAGGACCACAGGACGATCCGATGAGGACAGGAACCGGCTCCCATTCCAGCTCACCCTAACGAGCATAGACCTGCCCGTTCCGACCAGCGGGCAGGCAACATCCGAAAGGAAAGCGCCATGACCAGGCCGTCAGGCAAACGCTCCGGGGGAAGCATGGCATGCATCAGCTTCTGCGTGCTGGCTCTGCTCACATTCGCCGGCCTGTTCGTGTATCCGCCCGCAAGAAAAGCTGCACGACTTGAAACCGAAGCAAAGAAGACAAGAACAAGGATAGATACGCAGAACAAGCTGATACCTCTCTACACCCAGCTGCTTACGACAACACGCTATCAGCCGGCAGAAGACCTGAAGATTCCGAAAAAGAAAAGCCTGTCCACCGACGAAATAGTCGGCGTGTCGGCCATGCTTGATGCCATGGCCGTCAAATGCGGGCTCAGGCTCACATCTTCAGTGCCCCGCCCTGACTTCAGCGCAGATGCCGGCCGCGTTCTGCAGGTCGACCTGACCTTACATGGGCCCTTCGACAAATTCAGAGATTTTCTGCTCATGCTTGGCGCCATGCCGGAACTGAGTCACATGCAGCGGATAATGATAGGAAAAGACGGGCCATACGAGAAAATGGAAATAATGCTGTGGCTGGCGATCGAATCATGAAATCAACCAGAGAAAAGATCATTTTTTTGATCATGACGCTCGTCGTTGTGTGGGGTGTTATCCATCTTGTCAGAAGTGCGAAAACACCTGACGGTGAGGCAGATCCAGAGAAGACAGACCTGGAGTCCGTCCAGCAGCTGGCCACCGGCGCATCCGGCTTGCAGGCACTCAGCGACACTGATACCATCCGCGCGATATTGGAAAGAGCTGCGGCGCCCTGGGATCTGAATCCGTTTGCCGAACTCTCAAGAGAAACAGCACCTGTAAAGGAATCAGGCGAACCGCAATTTGTATATTCCGGGTTTGCTCTCATGCAGGGACGAAGAATCGCCATTATCAACGGCAGAGAATACAGAAACGGCGATAAACTTCCTTTTGGAGACTATGTCGTCGAAAGCATAAGCACAAACAACGTGGTACTGCGCAACAGCGTGGATGGAAACAAGAAGTCAGTAGAGAAGGCTGAACAAACACAGAAATGAGGACCTGACTATGAAGAACACACCGAACAGAAACGCATGTATTCTCACGGCCATCGGCCTGACCGCGGCATTGCTCGTCGGTTGCGCCGGTGTGCATACCGCTGTTCGTCCTCCGGATGTTACCGGCGACCCGTTCTTTGAAGAATGGGACATGTCGTCCGCCGAGGGTGTGGAAAAGGCCGCTAACGAAATGCTGGCAGAAGGAGACCAGCCGGTCTTTCCTGCAAAGACCGATGGTCAACCCGCACGCCGAACTGAAGATATCCTTTCCACGCAGGAGGAAATCGTCATCCGTTCGGAAGGAGAACGATCTCTCCCGACCAACCTGGTCCAGGCACTGGATCTGGCCGGCGCCACCGACGTGGAAGTAGTGCTCCGGACCCTTGGCAAAATAGGTAACGAAAGCATAATGATCAGCCCGACCGCCGCGGGAACCGTTGACTTCAGCTTCAAAGACATCCCCTGGGACCAGGCATTTGAAGGTGTCCTGGCATCAGCAGGCCTGACCTACAGATGGGAAGGCGACATTATCCGCGTCATGACGCTCGAAGACATGAAACGCGACCTGGAACTCGAAAAGGTCATGCATGAGCGTAAATCACTCGAAGCTCAAATCAGGGCAGTCGAACCGCTGGTGCTGAGAGTCGTCAGAATCAAGTACCTCAACGCCAAGAAGGTCGCAACCATGCTGCAACAGGTCGTGAGCGGCAAGACCGTCGGACAGGAAGTCACCGGCAGGCTATCGGTCACCGTGGACGAGGATAACAATTGCCTGGTCGTACACGCCATCCGGAAGGAAGCCGACAAGATGAGCGAATTGATCGCCAGGCTCGACCGGCCCAAGGCGCTCGTACGAATTGACGCGGAAATAGTCGAAGCCAACAGCATCACAGCCCGTGAACTGGGCATACAGTGGGGCGGCAACTACAGCGGCACCGACAACGGCCGCATGTTCGCCACTACCCCAGGCGTCGGACGAGACTTCAACGCCAATTTCCCCGCGACATTCCACGGTGAGGAAATAGGATTCACACTCGGCCTGCTTGAACAGAGCTTCGGTCACGGCCAATTGCTCCAAGTTCAGCTCTCCGCCCTGGAGGAAGACGGCAAACTCAAGATCCTGTCGAGCCCCACCATCACAACGCTCGACAACGAACCGGCGACCATCGAGACAGGCGAAGAACGGGCCTATCGCGAAACATCAGCCACGGGCAACGATCTCGATGTCTCAATAGCCTGGAAGAAAGCCGTGCTCAAGCTCGAAGTGACACCTCACGTCATCGACGCGGAAACGCTCAAAATACAGATCCTGGCCAACAAGGACTCCTTTGACGAAACCCGCCCGGAAAGTAACGGTGAACTGCCGGTCAACACCAAGAACGCAAAGACAACCGTCATACTGCGCAACGGTCAGTCAACCGTCATCGGGGGCCTGCAGCAGAGAACGAGAAACACCACAGAGAGCGGCGTGCCTTTCCTCAAGAACATACCGCTTCTCGGCCGCCTGTTCAAGGGCACTTCCGAGGGCTCGTCAATGGACGAGATACTGATCTTCATTACCCCGTACATTCTTGATCCCGGCGCTGCAGAGTAATACGGCAACAACCGGACACGGAGAAACGACAGACTTGAAGACGAGGAAGAAACTCGGAGATATGATCGTCGAGGCCGAGCTGCTCAGCAGGAAGCAGATCGAGGACGCCATCGCCATGCAGAAGAAGACTTCGGCCAAACTCGGCGAGTTCCTCATCGAACAGGGCCTGCTCAACGA
>SPBP01000471.1 GCA_004525935.1 Lentisphaerales bacterium
CTGGTTCTATATAGAGCGGTCGGACGCTGGGAACCTCAAAATCGCGTCGAACGACCGGACCTGGAGACATGAGTTCGATGGTCAGCAGGTGTCTACAGGCGTGTGGCATACCGTCGCCTGCGCAGTTGACACGGAGCGCAGGTCCGTTCTGGTGTGTTATGACGGTCAAGTACTGCCGCAAGTCAGCCTGCCCGCCGACTTCTCGTTATTCGCACTTGGTAGTGACAGTGCAAATAGCTCCAGGGAGATCTTGCTTTGCAGTTACCGTGCAGGCAACACATTCCGTGGATATGTCGACAATCTGACAGTTTACAATAGAGCCCTTTCGGCCGATGAATTACTGCTCTTGTATCAGGTATTATCGCGGCGCCTGGAGGGCGTTGCGCTCGAACTAGTTGACGGCTCCATACTGCGGGCAAAACCACTTACATCGGTAATCCAGGTGCGGACATCCTTTGGCGTGGTGGAGATTGCGCTCAAGAAACTTAAGAAAATGGTTTGGGCGAACGATGCCAAGGAACTTTCTGCTGAGTTGCACAACGGCGATGTAGTAACCGGGACCATCGAAACGAAGGCAATAGAGTTATCTGATTCCTCAGGGAAGAAGGTCTCGATTGATGTCAGCCGCATCAAGAGCCTGACACCTTGCGGACTGGACGTTCCGGCAGACGGGCGAGCCGGGGGTGGCGCGGATCCGGCGATGGATTCAATTCTCGAAGGTTTTCAGGAGTAGACGCAAGTTGAGGGGGGAGGGCCACTGACAGGGGGAGTTCCGTGCATTCGACACGCTAAGCCGTTCCGGGAGAGGTCAGTAGGGCTGCTCATGGGGTTCGGGGTTGGCTTAGATGCAAAAAACAAGCAGGGTATTGACGTTCAAGGATAATGGTGCGAATTAGGCGTTGTTATGCCGAACGCATCGCGATATCTGCAGGCCGGGTATACCTATCACCTCACACACCGGTGCCACGACAAGCGTTTTCTCCTGAAGAGAGTTATCGTGTCGAATGCACGATAGCATTTCGTTACCGACCGAATTGAAGCATTCCAGGCAAGCAGTGGACTAAGCAGTGCAGGCCATAATTTCTGCAGCTTCTGAGGACCAGTAGCTTGATCTCTTCCCGCGGATGTGTAGATTGCTTCCGGTGCTTGTCAAAGGAACGGTTACGTGGACAAGAAGACCTTGAGGAAAATTCTGGTCGGAAAGCCCTCCCTCCGACGGCTGATTCGTTCGACGATCATTATCTACGGATGCCTGCTCGTCTTCGCGTTTGGATGGTCGGATCGGATAATCTTCCGACCGCATCCGGCGAGCTATCAGGATTCGCCGGAGATCATCAAGATCGACTCGGGAAGCGGACAAACAGTCTCAGCTCAGTACCTGGTCAATGCAGAAGCCGACTACACGGTATTGTATAACCATGGCAATGCGGTGGATCTGGGCGATATGCGCGAATTCATGGAGCAGTATCGCAGCAACGGCTTCTCTGTGTTCTCATACGATTACCGCGGGTATGGCACCACTCCTGGACGACCGACCACCGGCAACGCGTGCAGAGATGCTGAAACAGTCTTGAAGTACCTCGTGGAACAGCAGGGCATTCCCCTGGATCGGATCATTGTTCACGGAAGGTCCGTGGGCGGCGGTCTGGCGCTGTACCTAGCTCACAAGCATGACGTTGCGGGCGTGATTGTCGAGAGCTCATTCGTCACCGCATTCCGCGTTGTGACGCGAGTGCCACTGGCTCCATTTGACAAGTTGCGGAACATCACGCGAATAGGTGAAGTAAACTGCCCGGTCCTGGTGATACACGGCAGGAACGACACGACTATTCCTTTCTGGCATGGCGAAAGGCTTTTTCGGAAGGCCACGGAGCCGAAGATGAGTTGCTGGCTGGATGGCACACACAGCTATATGTCTGTGGAGGATGAGATAGCATACTGGAAAGCAATCTCTTCGTTCGTCGAGTCGCTTCGTTCAAATGTTGCCCGCGTTGCGGATACGCGCATGTCCAGTTCGGGACTACGGGTCAGGCCGGAATGGCACTAAGTACAGTGGTTCACAAGTTCACTAACGTATTGAACGGCTCAGCCGGAGGCTTCGCCCTACCTCACTACAAGACATTCTCAGGTAGGGCGAACCGTCTCGGTGAGCCGTTCCTCCC
>SPBP01000448.1 GCA_004525935.1 Lentisphaerales bacterium
ATTCAATGGCGCCGGACCCCACAGGTTGGCCAAGGGCCTTGCCGGCTTTGTAATCCATCCGGTCCTTATGTTCTGTGAAATACTGTACTTCGCTGGCAATAGCCTTCCGCTCCTTCTTCGAGAACTCCTTGATGTTCTGGTGCAACTGTTCGAGGCTGTTGATCATGTCCAACGCGCCATTTTTCCGCTTCTGCAGCCACTGAAGGTAGAGCCCTCCTAGCCTGAATCCGTACAGTAAAGAGTAACCATAACGTTGCTGGCCGCGCAAGCGGCTGTGCGGCGCTTTTTTGCGCCTGAGATGTTATGCTAAGAGACAACCTATAGGGAAGCGATCGCTATACCAGTACTACATAATATGTCATAAACAATGCTTGTAATACGTGAAGAACATGCTATTGGTTATGTGACACTATGTTGTATCAGTATAGAGAGGACATAATATGCAGAATCTGGCCCCCGCGTTCATCGAACCTCGAAATGCCACCCATAGACAGTATGAAGCCCTCCGCGCATTCTTCGTGGATGGACGGCCGCAGGCAGAAGTAGCCAAGACGTTCGGCTATTCTGTCGGTGCGTTTCGGGTCATGTGTTGTGTGTTCAGAAAGGACCCGCACAGGGAGTTTTTCATTCAACCGCGACGGGGTCCTAAGAAGATGGCGGACATACAGGAAAATATACGCGAGCGCATGGTCGCCCTCCGCAAGCAGAATCTCTCGATCTATGACATCGCTGAGCATCTGAAGGCCGATGGCCGGAGTCTGACGGCTCCGGCCATTGCCGGCATCCTGAAGGAAGAGGGCTTTTCGCGCCTCCCAAGACGACGGGATGAAGAGCGGCACCACCGCAATGGTCCCGATAAGGCTCCGGTTGCCAATGCCGGCGAACTGGATCTGACGACAAGACATTTCTCAACCAAATTCGGCGGACTGTTCCTTTTCATGCCGATGCTGGCCAGACTTCCCTTTGCGAAAATCATTTCCGAGGCTGGGTTTCCCGGAACAAAGATGATTCCGGCCGACCATGCCGTCCGTTCTATTCTGGCATTGAAACTCTTCGGCAATGCCAGACACACACACGTAATGAGCGACGTCTTTGATGAAGGCCTGGGATTGTTTGCCGGGTTAAACATCATCCCAAAGACATCCTTCCTCTCACAGTATAGCTGCCGGGTTAAGCCGCAGACTCACCCGTTACTTCTACGGTCATGGTTTGATGCCATCAAGGATCTCGGCTACGAACACGGAACATCCTTCGACTTGGACTTTCACACAATCCCCTCTCACGGCGAAGACCCGATGCTTCAGAAACACTACCTCTCAAGAAGAAGTCGTCAGCAAAAGGGTATCCTTGCTTTTGTGGCCAACGACACTCACAACCGTGCCTTTTGCTACGTCAACGCCGACCTGCGCAAAGAAACTCAGAACGACGAGATTCTGCGCTTCATCGAGTTCTGGAAACAGAAGTCTGGAAGACTGCCGGAGGAGCTCGTCTTTGACTCAACCTTTGCGACATACGCCATGATGAATGAACTCAACCGTATGGGCATCAAGTTCATCACCTTGCGCCGACGGTCACAAAAGCTGATGGATGAAATCAACGCTACCCCAAGCTCGGCCTGGCAGCGTATCCAGCTAGAGAATGTCGCCCGCGCATACCGAACTCCCCGGATACTGGAGAACAAGATCACGGTGAAGGACTACGAGGGACTGTTGCGCCAGTTTGCCATACGCGATCTCGGACATGAACAGCCCACCATTCTAATCACCAATTACATGCGCAAGGCCCCGAGAAATCTCATTGGGCGATATGCTCAGCGCATGCTGATCGAAAACAACATCGCCGATGCTGTCGATTTCTTCCATATGGATGCGCTCTCATCTACGGTGGCGCTCAAGGTGAATTTCGATCTCACGGCAACGGTGCTGGCAAGTACCCTCTATCGCCTCTTCGCAAGCCGCATAGGCAATGGATATCAAACGGCCAAATTCGCCAGAATCTTTCGTGACTTCATCTCGGCAAGTGCACACATTGATATTGACGAAACCCGCATCACTGTGCGATTCCAGAAAAGGGCTCACAATCCTATGCTGATCAATGCAGGATTCGACAAGGAGGAGATCCGAATCCCGTGGCTTCAGAACAAGCGTCTCACCTTTCTTCTGGGGTGAGCAAATGTTAGCTCAATGTGCGACCATACGGATTCAGGCTAGCAGGGGAACCGTGTCGGTTTCCTCAAAGGTCAGGAGCATCTGCCCGACCTTCAGGGGCGCCTTGACGCTGCCCTTGCCATCGAAGGACGCCCG
>SPBP01000439.1 GCA_004525935.1 Lentisphaerales bacterium
AGGGCGATCCCAGCCGGCCCAGATCGAACGTATGCTCGACGATGCTCAGCATCTTCCCGGGATAGGCATCCAACAGCGGCACACTCAGTTCCTTGCCGACAATGAATTCCTCGACGACGATCCCGGCGGGATATTGATCCAGAATTGTGGCAATACGCTTTCGCGCGGCCAATTCGTTCTCGACCACCGAGTCTTGGGTGATGCCCTTGCTCGATCCCTCCGAGTTTGGCTTGATCATGAGGGGATACTGGAGGTTTCGGGGCAGTTCCTGATCGGCTTTCGTTATCAGTACGCCTTGCGGAACGCGAATTCCGCGGGAAGCCAGAACGGTTTTGGCCAGATGCTTGTCGAGGTTCAGATGGAGGAGGGAGGCGTTCCCCCCCGTGAAGGGAATGCCCAGTTGCTCGTACAGGCCCGGATAGAACGCCTCGCGCGAGCTACCGATGGTTCCCTCCGCTACGTTGAAGATCAGGTCCGGCTCGCTCGCCAGCAGGCGGTCCACGACATCGTTCGGTTTCCCGGACACCTCCACCTTGGTCGCCGTATGGCTGAGGCTCGCGATGGCTCCGGTTAGTCGGTCCACATCTTCACTGCTCAG
This sequence comes from Lentisphaerales bacterium, assembly GCA_004525935.1. Lineage (GTDB taxonomy): Bacteria > Verrucomicrobiota > Kiritimatiellia > SPBP01 > SPBP01 > SPBP01. Next base: position 599 of record SPBP01000439.1, read on the forward strand.
CAGCTCGGCGGTCTTCTCGCTGTGGTCGGTCCGGAGATTATAGGCAATCGTAATTCTCATCAGTCTCTTTGTTTCATCCAGGGGATACGCGTTTCCCCGTGTTCCGTTCTCCTTGGCACGGACCGATCGGGTGCAAGGATCCATCGGAGAAAGGTATGACACTGAACCCGGTTACAGTTTAGCAAATTCGAAATGAACTTCAATCCTTAACTCGGTTTCTCAGATGCATACGAATTGCGCCAATCCAGTTCCTCCCGTACGTATCACAACGCATGGATGAGCTGCTGAGCAGCCTGCATGCCATCAATAGCAGAGCTGACGATGCCGCCGGCGTAACCGGATCCTTCTCCGCATGGATAGAGACCGTTTATGTTTTCCGATTGGCCGCTCTCGCTGCGTGCGATACGCACCGGGCTGGAACTTCGGGTTTCGGGGGCATAAACCAGGGCCTCGCCGACTCTTACTCGGTGCAGCTGGGCGAGCATTTTGGGAATGGCAGCGGTCAGGGTGTGGGTAATGAAGTCCGGCAGGATTTCCCTAATATTGACAGAACTGCTGCGGGGCCAGGAGCGTTGCTCGGGGATGGATCCCGGAGTGGTGCCTTGCAGGAAATCCTGCAGTAAGGAGGCGGGGATGGAGTAGTCGGAGCCGGCGGCCACGAAGGCGGAACGCTCTATTTGGCGCCGCAGGCTAAGTCCGGCAAGAGGCCCAGGCATTTCGGGATCCGTGGGGAAATCATCGGGAGTGACTGGGACCAGGAACGCGGCATTGCCAAAGGGCAAGTCCCGTCCAGAGAGACTCATGCCGTTAGTGGTCAGTTCTCCGGGGAATGCGGCGCAGGGTATCACTGTGCCGCCGGGACACATGCAGAATGAGTAGCATGATCGTATGTTGCCCTGGGGACGTCTGGTCAAATGGAAGCTGGCAGCACCCAGTCGGCAGTGTCCTGCCGAGCGCCCCCATTGGGCATAATCAATCTCGGGCTGGGGCAACTCGATGCGCACCCCTATGGCAAAGGGTTTGGGGATCAGCCTGGCAGGGATGGCTAACAGCATCTCATACACATCCTGGGCATGTTGTCCGGTTGCGAGTATGCAGTGGCTGGTCAATGTCTGGCTGCCGTTAATGAGTGCCGACTTTATCGTGCCGTTCTCGACCAATAATTCTTCAAGCAGGCTGTAGAAACGCACTTCCCCATCGGCGTCGATTATGCGTTGGCGCAGGGCGGGAACCAGGCCGAGCAGGATGTCGCTGCCAATGTGGGGCTCTGTGCCGATAAGGATATCAGATGGCGCGCCACATTCGACCAGGACCTCCATGAATCGGCGCACGCATGAATGGTCCTTGCTGCGGGCGGTGAGCTTGCCGTCGGAGAAGAGGCCGGCGCCACCTTCACCGTACAGGACGTTGCTTTGCGGGTTAAGGGAGCCGGTTTCCCAAAAACCTTTAACCTGAGATGCCCGCTCGCCGGCGGGAGCGCCACGTTCAATGAGGAGGGGGTTCAGGCCCGCCTCGGCCAGCGTCAATGCCGCCATCAGGCCCGCTGGGCCGGCACCGATAACCAGGGGGCGATGCTCAGCATGGGGACGCTGCCCGGCAGGAGTCATGGCCGCGGGTTGTGGTTTGGGTGGAATCAGTTCCGCACCCTTGGGGAGGATCACATCCTCCGTTGTTTTGACTTCCAGGGTCAGGGTGAAGACAGGCGAGTTGTGACGAGACCGGGCATCTACGGAGCGACGCACCACTTTTACATCCACTATATTCTCAGCCGGAACCCGTAATACCCGTGCC
>SPBP01000172.1 GCA_004525935.1 Lentisphaerales bacterium
CAACTTGATTCCGAACGTACGCATCCGGTACAGGCGCTGTATGAATTCCGGCTCTGAGTGCATTGCGGTTGGTTTTCCTCCCGGCCCGTCATACTATGCAGTGTCTTGAAAGTCTGGCATGTTTTGAGACTACTGTCACTCTCAACCAGTACGGATCGGCGCCACGTTCAGAGCTCAGCGTTCAGGTTGTTCGCCAGAGGCGGATCCCCTCCGGAGGCGGGCAGGCGGCTGCCTTCGGCGGACAGGGGGCACAAACTGTGCTCGTGGAAATGATGGGCTACACGGGCCGAACTGTGGAACCTACGGAATTCCTTACAGGGCACTGCGGGTTAAGGATATAGACAACCTGCTGGCGGCCGACATGCTGATAACGTCGGATCATGACGCGCACATGTCGACCCGGAACACGGTATGCTGCATGGGCCAGGGCCAGGCGGCCGGCACGGCTGCGGCGCTGTGCGCGCCGCAAGGCTGCACGACCCGCGCTCTTCCCTTCCGCGACCTGAGGCAGGCGCTCGAAGGTGCGGACGTCCACTTTAGCCCCGGGCAACTGTGACTACACGAACTGCCGCGGCACCGGCTTTCTTGAGCTCACGCGCGCATTCGCTGACTGTTGAGCCGGTGCTCATGACGTCATCCACCAGCAGGCATCGTCTGCCGTCGAGCCACTGGGGTCGGCATACACGAAACGCACCGCGCACATTCTTTCTGCGCTGAACGGATGTGAGTTCGGTCTGGCTCGGCGTGTCGCGCACGCGTTGGAGCGCATCGGGAATAAGCGGTTTGCCAAGCATGCGCGCGAGTTCCCTGGCAATCAACCGTGACTGGTTGTATGTCCGTTTAATCTCCTTCCGGCGATGCAACGGCACAAAGATTACGGCATCGATATCAATGGCCGAATAGTGAACGTTGACGCATGCGAGCAGCATTGTGGCGAGGTCCCGGCTCAAGTGAAGGTCGTGATGATACTTGAGGGCCTTGATAAGGTCTGCCATGGCGCCCCGATACATGAATGCAGAGCGGGCATAGTCGAAGCCGGGGGGGTGTCCCACGCACAGCGAGCAAGTGTAGTGGTGTTCAATTGGGCCCGGAACGGGGTCCCCGCACATGGAGCAGAAGGGGGAACAAACGGGCCACATGCCGGCGAGGCAATCCCAGCAAACATGGCACAACTCACGGCCAACCGCACCGCCACATGCTGCGCATTGACGCGGAAAAACCAGGTCCAGGACTTCTCGAACCGCGCGCTGCATTGAATCAATCCGCTAGGGGATATACTTGCCAATGATCGGCTTGAGTTTCATCCGGGTTTCGTCAGGGATGACCGACGGATCGGTAACGATAGCGCAACTCAAACTCTCACCACACCGACAACTTCGACGGTCGGGCAGACCGGCGACGATGCGAGGAAGTAAGGTCTTTGCAAGCTGGGTATTTCCGGACAGTGTCTGGATGACCAGGTCGATGTTAACGGCTTCCTCGCCTATCTTCCAGCAATCGTAGTCGGTGACCATGGCCATGGCCTGGTAGCAGATTTCTGCCTCGCGACACAACTTGGCCTCGGCCAGGCTGGTCATCCCTATTATGTCGAATCCGAACTGCCTGTAGGCGTTCGATTCGGCCCTGGTCGAGAATGCCGGGCCCTGCATGTTCACGTAGGTTCCACCGCTGACGACACGAACGTCCTTGTTGTGCCATTCCTCGGCAATGAAGCGACGGGAAACATCGGCAAGGAGTTCCCTGAATGTGGCGCAGGTGGGGTCGCCAAAGGCAACGTGAGCTACTATGCCTTCGCCGAAAAACGTGTGGCCGAACGCGGATCTTGTGCGATCGTAATACTGGTCGGGTAGGACCATATCGCCGGGTCTGAGCTCTTCCTTGAGACTTCCAACGGCGCTTATGGACATGATCTGCTCGACACCAAGCAGCTTGAATCCGTAGATGTTCGCCCTGTAGTTGATTTCGGACGGCAGGATGCGGTGGCCGCGTCCGTGCCTCGGGAGGAAGAAGATCTCGCATCCGTCCAGCTTGCCTCGAACATAATCATCGGAAGGGGGTCCGAACGGCGTATCCAGGGACTTCGTTTCAAGGTCAGTCAGACCTTCGATATTGTATAGCCCGCTTCCCCCGATTACTCCGAGCTTCATGCGGCCGGCCCTCTCTTTCGGATTTAGAAACAGCAACAGACAACGCGTTGCCTTTGTGAAGAAATCTACAAGGGAAGAGTCATGGTGTCGAGTGGATAAGCAAAGCGACGAAGTGCTGAGCGTCAGAGCCTGCGCTCAAGTGGGCGGATGGGGCGTGCATAGTATGGATAGCCCGCCGGGGACTCTCCTTCGGGTATTAGTTTCCAGCGCTTATACATCCAGACCCAGTACGCCGGATTGCGACTGACTTCCTCCTGCAATATGTCGGCAATCTTCTGTGTGAGTTCACCCTCCCCGGGCGAATCTTCAATGGTGAGCAATTCCCGGGAATGGACGGTGTAGTGTCCCCTGCCATCGGGAATGCAGAAGCCGAAGGCTAACGGCGCGCCGGTCCGCCGGGCAAGGGTCTCGGCGACAGACGACATTGGAACTTTCAAACCGAAGAACTCGACAAAGATCCCTCCTTCAGAAGGCAACACGTTCTGGTCAAGCAGCAGCCCGACGCGTCCTCCTGTCTTCAGCATCTTGAGCGAGGCACGAGCGGCGCCTTCCTTGTAAACAACCTGTTGATTGCCGCCCTTTCTGAGCCTGCTGACAATGGAATCGGCGGTCGAATTCTTGAGGTGTGCAGCAATCCCAAGAAGAGGCGGATCTTTGAGCGCAACAGCCTGCCCGAGCATCTCCCAGTTCCCGAGGTGACCTCCGACGGATATTGCGGGCCTGGCACGAAACGTCTGATCGCACGAAGAATCGAACGCCACGTATTTCGTTATTCGCTTCCTGGTCCACCTGGAAAACCAGAAGAGGTCCAATGCGACCCGGGCAAGGCTTCGACAGGAGGCCCTGGCTATCCGGCGTTTCTCGGCGGGGGTCAGCCTGTCGCCAAACGCGACGCCGAGATTCGCCCTGGAAATCCTGCGGGTCCTGCGCGACACAAGAAATGCGACCTCGCCAAATATGACGGCAAGCCCGACGACCACAGCGCGCGGCAGAAGCGGCGCAATGGCTATGCCGAGGTACATCAGCGGGATTTCAAACAGCGACCTCGTCTTCCGCCGTAGATCCGTAAGCCGCGTCATTGGTCACCTGTTCTCCCGCGGGCTGATTGGTCTGCCTGTGCCTGCTGCAGCTCTTCGGACGGATTGGCCACCCGTAACTCAGAGCGCAGCCAGTAGTAAATAAAGGGTGGTAGGCCGTGACGGGATCGAACCGTCGACCCCTTGATTAAAAGTCAAGTGCTCTACCAACTGAGCTAACGGCCCGACATATTCCTGCGGAATCTAAGCGAAAACGCGACAAAGTGTCAAACCAAAGCGGACATGGCAGACTATTCGTCCTGATCACTGCCCCCTATTGACTTCATAGCGGACAGTGCCGCATTCATCTCAGCGGTGCGTTTGCTGGTCCCCTCACCCCGTCCTGCGACGGTGCCGTTGAGAAACACATCTATCACAAAGTTTCTTTCGTGCGCTGGCCCGGATTCCTCGACAACTCTGTAGCGCGGCGCAGCACGCCACTTCTGCTGCGAGACTTCCTGCAGCCTGCCCTTGGGATTATCGTGCCAGGCATCGATCCGATATTCGTCCAGTACGGGCAGAAACAGTTTTGCGAACACCTTCTCGGCCGCCTTCAGCCCGCCATCCAGATATACGGCGCCCAGCACGGATTCGAGCGCATCGGCAAGGTTGGAGGGTCGGGACCGGCCACCGGTCCGTTCTTCACCTTTGCCGATATCGAGTTCCTGACCGAGCTCGAGAGATGCTGCGATGCGCGCAAGCATCTTGCCGCTGGTCAGCCGGCTGCGAAGTCGGGTGAGCACACCTTCGTCGCTCTCCTCGAACACGCGGTACAGGTGCGTTGCGGCTAACATTCCGAGAATGGCGTCACCGAGGAATTCCAGGCGTTGGTTGTCGGTGTCGACACCATCATTTTCGAATCTGAACGACCGATGAGTGAGGGCCATTGCAAGGAGATTAGATTTCTTGAACCGATATCCGAGCTTCTTCTCGAGTGGCCTGTAACGCTTCTTATTCAAGTGTCCCCCTCCTGCGGTCGTGCCGGCCGCCCGTTTGCGCGTTCCTAGCCGCGCGGGTGATACTGCGAGTGAACAGATTTCAGCATGTTCTGATCGATATGCGTATAAACCTGCGTGGTGGCTATGTCGGCATGCCCAAGCAGTTCCTGGATTACCCTTAACGATGCTCCGTTTGCAAGCAAATGAGTGGCAAAAGAGTGCCTGAGTGTGTGCGGCGAGATGTCTTTTGCTATTCCGGCCCTTCTCGCGCACTTCTTTATCAATAGCCAGATCCCTTTTCTGCTGAACCCCCTTCCTCTATATGTGAGAAAGACACGACGCTCCCCTTCACTCTTCAAAAAGTCGGGGCGCGAGTCGCGGAGGTAGACGGTTAGCCTTTGGGCAGCGGTTGCGCCGTAAGGCACGATTCGGACCTTGTTCCCTTTTCCACGACACCGGAGATAACCTGAGTCGGAGTGGATATCGTCGAGGCGGAGGTCCGCACACTCGGAGACTCTCATGCCGGTGCCATACATCATCTCGAGAATTGCACGATCCCTGATGGAATATCTGTCATCGCCGACGGGCGACTCCAGCAGGCGGGTGACTTCTTTGAACGTCAATGTCGCGGGGAGAATTCTGGCAAGCCTTGGCGAGTCCATGGCGGCGGTGACGTTGCCGGCCAACATTGATTCCTGCTCTAGATACTTGAACAGAAGCTTCACAGCCACGAGCCGCCGGGAGACGGAACTGACGCTCAAGCCGCGATCCCGTTCGCTGGACAGAAAGTCAAGAACGTCACGGCGCTTGACGCTGTTGAAGGAGGATATACGCTTCTTCGAAATGAATCCCTCAAACGCAGTGAGGTCGGCGGTGTAGGCAGAGCGCGTGTTGCCACTGAGCCCGCGCTCCAGGCTGACATGATCGAGAAACTGCTCGATTAGAGCGTTCATTGTGCAGGGCCGCTACCTGCATTCCGCAGGCAGAGCGGCAGCGGCAGTGCTGTCGGCAGGAATATCGTTTGCCGTGAAGCCGATCTTGGCAATTGTGTGTTCTATGTTCTTTTTCGCAAGTTGCATGCTGTTGTATTCGACTGTGACGGTCCGTGTTTCATAGTCGAACTTGATCGTCTCGGGCTTCAGACAGCCGTCCATGTTGGGCATGGTCAGCAGGCGGGTGAGCGCGGTCGACATCTCATTTGCACATGCTTCATTCTTGAGTTCCGGCACGCTGAAAGAACGCTCTTCGTAATCGGTACGGCGACAGGAGCCGGCGGCGAGGAGCAGCAGGGGCACGGCAACAATTATCAAGATGCGCTTCATCAGCATGACCTTATCACAGCCGTTTCTCGCGCTGCAACACCAAAGACTGACAGGCATGCTGGAGGGGCGCATGTCACTTCCGTAGGGATAACTCTCAGCACGAATTACG
>SPBP01000168.1 GCA_004525935.1 Lentisphaerales bacterium
GTCCATCCCAGTTCGTGATGATGATCTTGTATTGCTTGCCGTCTTCGAGTTCATGAGATCGAAGTGTCCGGGTATCCTCCGAAGTGTTCTCGGCCGCAGGAACGAACTCGTAGTAAGCGTTGTCAAGGGCCAGGATTCCGGCAGACGTGTTGTCCTCGCACGGAACCGTAAGGGATCCCTCGCTTGCCCGGAATCCAATATCCCGCATGGGAACCTTCTGCCCCAATAATGCCGACAACTTATCCACCTGGAATCCAACACTGCCACCCAGCCAGCAACCGATGAGCTTCAGTTCCTTCCAGTACTCAGACGGCACCAGGTGTCCGTGCCTGCTGATTATGGCTTCTAGGGATTGAGCTCTGGATCGATTTGGTCTCTGAGAAACGCCGAGAATGTCGAGTATACCGGCATCGTCGTGGTTCACATCGAATGGCAGCTTGCGAAACAACACGCCGTCATTGATCGATCGCACAATCTCTTCCTGGTAATCGGTGGCAGTCTCGGCGAGTTTCATCAAGGTGGTAGGATTGGGCGTAGTCGCACAGGATACTTCTTTCTCCAAAGCAAGGCGTGTCATCAGGTAGTAGCGAAGATCATAGGACTTGATGTCGGATACCGCAAAAGGCAGGACTAATGACGGCCGCAATGCCCGCGGCAGGTTCCTGTAGATCAGGCCTGATGCGCTGCCATAGGGAATCCCGGCCACCGTCCGACCCTCGAGGGAAGAACCCGTTACGCATAGGAACGCCTGGTCCAGACATGTTGGGTGATCCTGCAAAACACGATAAAGCCACTGGTTCGATATCTCGGATGTCAGGCTCAGCCCTCTACGGGTCACGGGTATATACTTCGGCTTGTCGGTAGTGCCGCTGGTGACGTTGAACATGAGCGGTTGGCCAGGAACAAGGACGTCCCTCTCCCCCCGCTTCATTCGTTCGACGTACAGCGCAAGATTGGAGAAATCGTTGATTGGAACGCTCTTGGTGAACGCTTCTGTTCCGGTCACTCGAGAGAAACCATGCCGTCTTCCGTAATCCGTATCACGCCGGTTTCTCAAGATCTCGAGTAACAGATTGTCTTGGACCGCTTGCGGGTGTTCCGTAGACCGATCAAAAGACCGTTTGATCGAGCCACCCTTGAGCCGTATGACTGTCTTCAACAATATTCCCATGAGCTTGTCCTACGAGACTGGTATCTTCTCGTCTGCGTATTGATCCAACAGGTCTTTTCGGACCGTGATCCCTAACCCGTGGCCCGTTAAGAGAGGAGCTTCCCCGCCATGGCCAAAGACGATGCTTTCTGCTGAAATATCCTGCACCAGAAGATGCTCGCCATACGATCCTTCGACAAAACGAAGATTTGCCAAGTGTGCTGCGAGATGGCGTCCTGCGGCCGAGAGGACAGCTGTCTCACCAACCTGGCAGCCCAGTTGAATTCCAATTCCGGCAGATTCTGCAAGTTGTGCAATGAGTAGCGTGCTGTGCAGCCCACCGCATTTCGATATGCGGAGATTGAAATAATCGACTGCTTTCGCCTGGATGAGCTGCTCGGCATCCTGGATCGTCAGGATGGACTCGTCAGCCATGATCGGTATTGGTGACGAGGCACGCAATGCTGCCAAGTCAGCCGGCTCGCCGCGAGGGATAGGCTGCTCGATGCATTCAATATTGTAACGCCGGACTGATTCCAGGAACTGAACTGCAGTCTCTTCGTTGAACGCCGCATTGGCATCCAGGCGAATGGACGCCGATGATCCGAGAATATCCCTCACACGCGCAACGTGGTCCACGTCGTCCGGTCCAGAAACTTTCATCTTGATGTATTCGATCCCCGCATCCTTGCATCGCTGCGCCATCTTCTCGATAGCTGCTCTCTCGCCAGCGGCAATCACACCTGAATATCTGACTGTCTGCGATGTCGGTGGCAGCGCTTGGCTGACGGAGAGACTATGGCTGCGAAACAGACAGTCGACTATTGCCAGTTCGACGGCACACCGGGAAGCATTCCACACAACGTTTCCATCACGGGTCGGTTCGGGAAGGAGCCTGTCTATGTCGGCCAATGCATGCCCGACGTCGATTCTATCCAGATCGGTGCCGAGTATGGTTGGAAGTAGTCGATTCCTGATGCATTCAACACTTGCTTCCCGTGTTTCGCCCGTGACGTAAGGACGAGGGACACCTTCACCGAATCCTGAGACGCCCGATTCCGTAGTGACCTCTACTATGACAGAGTCGGATTGCTCTCGTTTGGCCAGGCTGTGACTGAAAGATTCCACGAAAGGAATCTTCAGGCAATATATGCAAGCTGAAGCGATCTTCATGCCTATGTGTTCTCCGCTCGTCACCAGTTAGTGTCAGATGAGGCGACCATGTGGTTGAAGCATATATGCCTGTAGAAGTAGTCGCGTATGTAGTCCGGCTTGCCGCTGTCGATGTCGATGACCTGAAAGGATCCTGTGGTTTGGACGAAGAGCTTCTCTCCATCAGGGGAGGGAGCGATTGTGCCTATCAACGCCGGCTTGTTCGAGTAGAAGTGCTTCAGGGACACAGGATCCTTTGCGTGGATCTTTCGAATAAAGCTCATGTCGTTCGCGTCAATGAGGAACACTTCATCTGGAACTCCCATCGCAGCCACTACCCTCCGGCCACGGTGGTTGAATGCGTGCATGTTGGTGAGGCGTCGAAAATCGTCCCGACTGAAGACTCCGAGTTCGCGGGGGCCATCCGGCGTGAGCTCGTACTTGAATACCGAGGCTGGCCCACGGAATTTCACCGAATACGAGCCCTTCTTCAGAAGTGTGAATAGGCTACTGTGCTGGAACTCGAAATTGTGATTGGAGAAATACACCACATTGGGATCCTCCGGATCAAAACATGCATGAGCCGCAACAATGAAACGGTCCAGCACCCACTCCTTACCGTTCTTGAGATCCACGATCAGCACTTTCGAGGGAATGATATTCTTGTTCTCATCCTGATGCATGCCAAGCTCGCAAACAACGCAGTATTGTCGTGAGTCATTAATGATGATGTCGTGCATGTAATCAGAGAGCTTGCCACTCCAGATTGTTTCAGCATCGCCCTCGCCGAGCTTGTGCTTGAAGATTCTGAACGATACCGGGCGAGTCGGGTCGTCGATCCTCGCGAAGGAATCGCTGAGCGAGTAAGACATGGCATAGAGGTCGCCGGTCTTGTTGTCAAACCACTGTTGCGATCCCAGGACAGAATCGTCATCCGTCTCATTGATGGTGTAATACGTCGCCGTTCTTTCTCTGCAGTCCAGAAGCACGTATCCACACCAGGACCACAGGTTCACTACAAAGCGGCCGTCGCCGATGGAGGTCACGGTGTGCGGAACAGTCATGAGCATGATCTGCTCGAGAAGATTGAAGCCATAGTGATAGCCCGTCGAGAAACACTGTAGTCTCGAAAAAGATTTGCCGTGTTCCGCGGCGGCTCTCTTGAGACGGTCAAAGCCCGGGCGCATGATATCGCCATGGCTGATCTTGAAGCACATTCCCTTACGTGCTCGGAAGTTCATGAAGTAATAGGAGTGTTTCCCATACTTCAGATACCACGTACTGCTAACGGTGGGTATCGCCACGGATGCGTCCATGGCAACGCTATCCGTAAGACTGAATTCTTGAACTCCTGCGGGTATGACAGTGCCCTGCATATCTTCGTAACCTTTGTTGTGCTCTCTTCCTACACGCCCGTTCCTACTGAGCGTCACCGATGTTTGTGAAGTGGATCACCAGACTAATGACTAACATTGCGAATCCCACGAGTCCCATAGCCAGAGAGAGGAGGTTGCTTCGTAAGCTTTGCCTGGGAGACTCAGGGGGGGACGTCCTGTAATGGTCTGCCAACCAGAGCCGGTCCCCTACCCGCGAAGCGACTGCTGCGGTGAAGAGTGCCGCGCCGATCAGAAAGATTGGTCTGGCGTTCGCGCACATCCAGTATCCGTAGAATCTCCTCGGCCGGATGATGACGAAACCAATCAATGCACCTACAAGCGAACCAAAAAGGGCTTGCAGGAGCCAGGCAACCCAATCAGCTGGTCGTGTGGTATTTGTTTTCATTCATGCATGGGCGAACACTCAGTATGACCGTTTCTCAGGAGACGTGCAAGGCGCGGGCCCCCGAAACGAAGGTTGATCCAGCTGTTCCCGTGTCCTTCATACACCAGTGCTGAAGAACCTGCTCGTTGATCGTGTTTCGCGTTGACCAACGGTCAGAATTCTGTAGATACAGAAACCGGTGCACAACACTGCCGGGATGAGCGCGTAGACCGCACAGCTCAAGAGTTGGCGTCCTGTGTCGGCGGCCGGTGGCTCTGCTGTGTAAGCCTTGTATACACCCCAGAACAGAAGGGCCGAGAATGACATCGTAATAAGCCCAATCAACCCGATAACGCATCCGATTGGGCTGGGTTTGTTAACATGTCCAATATGCATTTGGGCAATCTTACTCGTCCGTTGATTCCAGAATGGCAGTGTGTTCCTGGAGGACCTCCTGCCAATGGGGACGATCCTCTTCCTTGAGAAAATCGAGAGTTCTCTGCAGTCGAGCCCTGAACTCATTGGGGGGAAGTCTTCGTCCGTCTTCCGGACACCATTCTGGCGCGTCAAACGGAGAGTCGAAGCACGGCGAGAAGGTAAGCCACGCTGGATCACGAGACAGCGCTTTCGTATCGCCATGCCACGTATACCGAGTGGGTCGATTCAGATAGAGGAGCACGAGGTCCGTCGGATCAGCCGGACGCAACCCTGGAACATACGCATAGTCGCGCAGTAGTCGGTCGGCATACTTGGGTGCCATGTATTTCGTGATCTCGCGCAACGACTCGCGGCCGGAACCCTTTACGTTGGGATATGGTGGATTGTCTTCCTTCGGATGTTCCACCATCGTCCAGCTCATGAAGTCCAGACTGATATTGCAGAGCGGGTGCGGCCCCATGCGTCTTGGAGAATAGAGCGCTCTGACAGTGCAGAAGACGGCAAGAACCAGCAACAACACAACCACTACGCCCCGTAACCACCTCTTTTTCACAACGTCCTTCACCTGGTTCCTTCGCCACCGATCTGAATGAGTGTTTTGCCGCGGTACGTGCAAATACACTCAATTCTCTTGGGTCTTGTCCTGTTTGAGTTCGTTTGGCAACCCGTAGACTTCTCGAAGCGAAAAGGTCGATGAATTCTCTGGTCTGCTCTTATCTGGCTTTTCCCTGTTCAGTAGTCCGTACACTTCTCGAATTGAGAACTCTGAGTGAACCTGACCGCTCACGGGCACGTAGCATCCGGATGGAGTTGCCTTCAGAAACAGGAGGTACTCGGGCCTCGCTGGCCCGAGCCTAAGGAAACCACTATCTACCTCGAATGTGGCAAGGATAGGACAGGTCCAACAATGTGATTTGCTGCCTTCGGAGAGGCGGTAGTGAAGCAGCGTAACCCGATCCGTTTGGCTGGTGCCTTTGAGCACAAGCTCAACGTCGAAGGATGTGTTTACCTGTTCGCACGTGACGGAATGATGTTGATCTTTGAAATCCTGCGTAGCACCTGTACCGCGGGAGGATATTGCACCACCGATTATCACCAAGTAGGCATGATCCCAAAGATTGGAGTACCGGAAGGAATCCTGAAAGTAGTCTACGCGGTTGCTTTCCGCATTTGCCCGTGCGA
>SPBP01000150.1 GCA_004525935.1 Lentisphaerales bacterium
CCGGAAAACCCCGTCCGGTCAAAAAAACTCAGCCCTGACCTGATGACTCCGTTTCGGCAACAGCTATAAGCATTTCGTGTCCCGACACGGACGCTCGTGCCGGCAAATCTCGTCCGTGGATTCCTGTCAAAGGACTACATTTGCACATTCAGGGCACACTTCGCCCGTCGGCATGATTTCCCCTCTGGTTACGCAAAGGCGAGAATGCTACAGAAATGGTCGGGATTTGCGAGGAATCACGCGTGGACGACTTTTGTTTGACCGGACGGGGTCTGGTAGTTTGTCGAGTCGGGATCCATGAACGCACGGGGCGAAGCGGACGGGAAACCGCTTGCCAGATCGGCTTTCTGCCGGTACATATGTTCGCATGACTGAAACGCGGGAGAACAAGGTTGTTCTTGTGATGGACGATGAGAAGATGATCCGGTCCATGCTCGTCCGCCTGATCAAAGCGCTTGGGGGTATGACCTCGATCACGGCGGCCAGTGTGGAGGAAGGTTTCAAGGCTTTTACGGAAGAGAAGATCGACCTGATCATATCGGATCTCAGCATGCCGGGAGAAACCGGAATAGACATGCTGTCCCGTGTGCGGGCAACCGGCAGCAAGGTGCCGCTCATGATATTCAGCGGCTCGCTCAACCAGGGCGAAGCCGAGAAGGCGGTGGCAATGGGGGCCAACAAGGTCCTCAACAAGCCAGCCCCGATAGAGGAGCTTATCGCGGCAATTCAGGAACTGCTTGGTATTCCCGCCGAGTAGCACGCCGGCCACGTACCTTCGGAACGGTATTCCATTGCAGAGCACAGCCGTGGTGGTATACTTCGGCCTCTGTATATCTGTGGTGTGTGTCGCTGACGGCCGCGATGCCAGGAAAGGACACGAGATGCATTTTGAATCGGACAGGATCACAAGACTCATCCTGGCTGCGTCGAAGAAGGCGCACAGGGAGACCGGGGCCAGCCCGGATTCGAGGATCGTGAAGATAGTTGAATGGCCGGTGACTTGTACAGTTGGTCCGGGTCTTGAAGGAGCTATTGCCTGCGAGAGCAAGGTCGGCTACGTAAACGGTGCACAGGGCGGGCTTTCCTATCGGGGCTACGACATATTTGATCTGTGCGCGCATTCGAACTACGAAGAAGTCTGTTTTCTGTTGTTGATTGGAAACCTTCCTTCCAAAGCGGAGTTGCGCGGATTCAGCGACAAGTTGCGGGACTATCTGCATATTCCTGACGTGCTCCGTCAGCTTGCCGGCTTTCCGATCGAGCGAATGAACCCGATGGCGGCGCTCCGGCTCGGAACCAACCTGATGCGGCACGAACAAACGGATCTCGATTTTCTGAGGGGCAAAGCTGATGAGGCAAAGATCGGCACGGATGAAGACTCGATTCCGATGGAAACACTACCGCGTGGCGAAGAACATGCGATATACGAATTCAGGCGGCGTCAGCCGATCAGGGATCGGAACCTGGCCGCATGTTGCCGACTGATTTCCGGCGTGGCTTCTATGGCTGCGGCCATAGCGCGCATGAGGGAAGGGCACCTTCCGCTTGCGCCTGATCCTGAACTGAGCTACGCGGGGAACGTTCTCTACATGACCTCCGGCGAACGGCCATCAGCCGAAGAGACCCGGATCATGGACGTTGCGTTGATTCTGCACGCCGACCACGGCATGAACGCCAGTACATTCGCTGCTCTTGTCGTGGCATCGACGCTGGCGGACGTGTATTCATCGGTGAGTGCCGGGATAGGGGCATTAACGGGCCCGTTACACGGCGGTGCAAATGAGCAGGTGATGCATATGCTCCGGGGCATCGGATCCGTGGCCAATGTGAAGCCCTGGGTGAAAGCAACACTGGCGGAGAAGAAGCGGGTAATGGGGTTCGGTCACCGCGTATACAAGGTATACGATCCGAGGGCCCGGGTGCTTGCTCCGCTTGCGGCTTTGTCTGGACGGGGAAAGGTTGCTAACAAGGGGCTGTTCCAGATCGCCGCTGCACTTGAAACCGAGATTGCTTCCAGGCTGGGAAAGAAGGGGATCTTCCCGAACGTCGACTTCTATTCAGGCCTCGTCTACACCGGGCTTGGAATATCCGAGCGCATGTTCACTCCCATGTTTGCGGTAAGCCGCGTCGCGGGCTGGACGGCGAGAATACTCGAATACCTCAAGAACAACCGCATTTTCAGGCCGCGCGTAATGTATAGCGGAGCGGTTGACCGGCACTATGTGCCGATCGCTGCGCGGCGACCTGCACGGCGGAAGAAGCGCTGATGCTCCTTTCGCAAGTGAACGAAGAGTGAGTCAGTCGCTACGGCGCGACAGACACAGACCGGAGTCACAACACCATGGCACGAAAAATCCTCAAGCGCATTCTCGGAACCGTTCTTGTATTGGTCATTCTCCTTGTTGTGCTCGTCGCATTACTGCCGACAATTGCCTCGTCGAACGGCGTGCGCAGGGCCGTATTGAAGAAGGTGAACAGCGGGCTTGACGGAAAGTTGGATATAGAGAAGTGGTCGATTGGCTGGAGAAGCGGAGTTCGGCTTGACGGAATAAGCTTTGCCGACAATGCGGGTAAGGTGTCGGTCAAGGTTGACAGCGTGATTGCACCAATCTCCGTGCCCTCATTGCTGGGTTCGGTAAAGGACCTGGGTCATATCGAGATTGTGAAGCCGGTAATCGTTGCCATCGTGGCGCCTTCTTCTCCGGCGGCGCCTGGAGAAGAGGAGCCGGTTGCAGTGGAAGAGCCGTCCGCGGAACCGGAGCGTGCCGCGGAACCTGCGCATGATGTGCCCGGCGCGGAGCAGAAGCCGATTCCGTTTGAGCTTGTGTTCAAGTTCGATATTACGGACGGCAGCATTGTTCTCAGGACTGCGGATGCGGAGGCAGCGGTTGAGATCAGCGACTTGAACGTGTCCGTTGACTGCCAGGGCCTGAATCAGCCGATCTCGTTCCGTGCCGGCGCGGTACTCGGCGAGAGCGTGTTCGAGGCCGACGGCTCGGTGACGCCGTTGTCCGACGGTGTGTTCGACCCGGACAAGTTCTCCGCTGACTGCCGCATATCCCTGAAGGATTTTGCGCTTGGCCCGGTGGTTGCGCTGGCCAAGCCGATGGGCAATGTGCCCGACGTGTCAGGCAGCCTTGGCATCAATATTACGATGAAGGCCGATGGCATACGCAGGGCCGACTGCCAGGGTCGCGTGGGGTTGAAAGCGCTGAAGTTGTCCGGTGGGCCGCTGGGTGAGGATGCGCCGTCTTTTGACAGCATCACGATGGAGTTTTTCGTGGCGGCGAGCGGAGATGTTGTGAAGGTCGACAGTTTCATGATCGAATCTTCCATAGTCAAGGCGTCCGCGTCCGGGGAAATCGGGCTGCCCAGCGGCGACAACATTCCGGAAGGCCTGTTCTCATGGAAGGGCGGGCTGGATATTGCCGCGCTTGCGGCTATGTTGCCCAACACACTTAAGCTGAAGGAAGGTCTCCAGATTACCGGTGGTGTCCTGAAGACGGAGGGCAAGATTACCTCCGAGGGGGATCGGCAGGAAATCAATGCAGCGGTCGTACTCGCCGAGTTGGCGGGAGAACTTAACGGTAGAAGAGTGCCGGCAGTTACGCCAATTGAACTCGTGGCGAAAGCATCGCTGAGCAAAGGTGTGCCGCGGCTCGACAGCCTGAAAGTGGAATCGTCCTTTCTTAACGGAGCAGGTTCGGGCGATCTGGATGAACTGGACCTTGCCCTCAGCGTCAATCTGGCCAATGCCATGGGCGAAGCCGGCAAGTTCGTGGAACTCGGGAAGCTGAAGGTGCTGGGTATTGCCGAACTCGAACTGGCCCTGAGGACCCCGGAAGAATCAAAGAAGGCGATATCCGCAAAGGCAGCACTGAAGAGCCTGCGGGTATCCGGGATCGGTCGGAAATCTATTTTCGAGAAGCTGGTCGACGTGAAGTTCGATTCGGCCGTGACACTGAACAGCGAACATAAGCCGACGGCAGTAAGCGGGACGCGACTTGAACTCGACTGCTCGCTGGCCAAGGCAGCGCTTGACATTGCAGACATCAAACTGGAGCCCGGGAGCGACTCGATGCCACAGATCCGGCTCTCCGCAAAGGCTGAACTCGACCTCAAGCGGATCGGGGAAGTTGCGGTTTGCATGACAAATGTGCCGGCCGATCTCGCGTTGGATGGCACGGCTTCCCTTGTTTGTCCGGTCGAGGTGGACGGTGACAGCATCCGCGTGGGCCCCATCTCGGCCACGATCGCATCGTTTGTCTTCAAGCAGGGCGGCAAGCGAATGAGCGAGAAGGAAATCTCCGTGTCCGGCGTTGTATCGGCAAATAAGCAGACTCGGACGGCGTCGGTAAAGAACCTGGAAGTCGGCTTCACGCCCGGCCACCTGAAGGTGGCGGACGTGACAATTGAGGACTGGGAGAAACTGCCGGCCGGGCTAAAGGTCGGCGCCGATTGCGGAATCGATATCGCGAAGTTAATTACGATGCTTGGCGATTTCGCCACGCTTCGGGAGGGTACTTCAATTGGTGGTCAGGCTTCGTTCAACCTGAACGTCGCGGCGGGCGCCAAGACGCAGGATATCAAGCTTAGCGGAACGATAGACAAGCTGGCGATCAAGTCGAGCGATCGCGAGCCCATTGAAGAGCCGCGTATTGAACTGGATGGCCTTGTAAGGATCGATCCTGAAGCATCCGATGTGCGCATCGAATCGTTCAAGCTGACCTCGAATCCGATCGGCCTGAAGGCTGCCGGGGAACTGACTGACTGGAAGGAGCGGAAGCACCTGGTCGCCAACGGGGAACTGACCATCGATTTTGCGCGGCTGGCTGCGATTGCCGGATCGTTGTCCGGTCAGGAAATTGATATGGCGGGTAAGAAGCCGGCTCCGTTCTCGGTCGATGTTGTGCTGAGCGGCAAAGACTGGAAGGAAATCTTCAGGAGCGCAAAGATCTCGGCCGGTCTCTATGTCGAGCGGCTGTCCCTCTACGGTGTGACGGTCGGCAAGCTGGATATCCCGTTCACGGCGAGCAACGGCATTGCCCGGGTGGCATTCGACACAACGGTCAACGAAGGCAAAGTGGTGGTAGACGTTACCCTTGATGCCACCGGCGAGGTCGCGGTGGTGAGGATGCCGGATAATTCGGCGGTTCTCCAGGGGGTGAAGATCAACAGCGCGATGGTGGACAAGATACTTTCGAAGATTCATCCGGTGTTCAAGGGGTGTCTTATTTCGGCGGGACGCATGTCGCTTGACATGAAGCGGACGATGGTGCCGCTCGACGATGTCATGAAGAAGACAGAGATCGAGGGGGAAGTGTCGCTGAAATCACTCGAGCTTGGGCCGGACGGATTGCTGAAGACTGTAATGGCGCTCGCCGGGCAGAATGCGGACAACATAGTTCCCGGCGACCAGAGCTTCATGTTCGAGTGCAAGGACGGATGGATTACAGCCGAGCCGCTGAAGATCAAGTCAGGTGACGTCGTGCTTATATTTTCCGGGTCAGTTGGTCTGGATCAAACGCTGAAGTACAACGTGGAGATTCCTGTCACCCGCGCGATGGGCGGTGACGTGTATCAATACCTTGAAGGTGTAACGATCAAGATCCCGATTGGCGGGACCGTCTCGAAGCCGACAATTGACCGGCAGGCGTTCAGCAAAGCGTTGGGCGGTCTGATGAAGGATGCTGCCAAGAAGGCAGCCGTCAACGTACTGGAGCGCGAAGCCGGCAAGCTGATTGAGGGCTTGTTCAGGTAGCCGCGCGGGCTATGGCGACCGCGCCCGCCTGCAGCGCTATGCGCAGCATTGCGGGCAGGGAGCTGGAAGCGCGGAATGCGGAACCCGGTCCTCAATGCCAATCTGTTAATCGTAATCGTCCTCGTCCTCGTCCTCAGTGAGGAACGCGAAGCGTGACGAACGGTCCTCGTCTGCCCTGCGTAGCCCACAGGGCGAAGCATGGGTCCCTGTCCTCGAAAAGGAGAAATGGAGATCGAGGACCAGCCTTCGTCTCCCGACTCTCTTCGCGGTTGGGGCTACGGCTTGGCACGCGAGGACCGTTCGCTCCGCTCACTGAGGACGAGGACGATTACGATTCAGGC
>SPBP01000352.1 GCA_004525935.1 Lentisphaerales bacterium
GAGAAAAACCCGGGCCCTCGCCGACTCCCGGCCACATTTGTGAACATATCAACGGCATATGGAAGGCGCAACTGGTTTGCAGCTCTTTTTGTTACGCGTTTTGATCAGTCCAGACCATCGGCTTTCTCTGCCCGTCAAGACAGCCCTGACGAATCGCATTTTGTCGCGTTGATTCCGGGTTTGTGGCATTTCTGAGCCGAGGACGGATAGGCGCGGGGTTTCAGGTTTCGGGTGTCAGGTGTCAGGCTGAAAAAAGTGGCAATGCGGGTGTTTTTTTTGTCGCATTGCCCTTTTTTTGTGCTAATATACTAAGCGGAATCGCTTAGCCTATAAGGAGGGCACCATGAAACGGAAGGTTCAGATATCGACCGGCAGGCTCATTAAGAAGCGAGTCTCATTACTGAAGAGGTTGGCCGCGGTGGGACCGGTAGTTCGTGGATCATTGGTGACGGCCAAGAGGGGCAACCACCTGGCACACCAGTTGACTGTCTCGGTGAAGGGCAAGACGCACACGGTTTATGTGCCCATTGACATGGTTGAGGAGGTAACCGAATGGATAAGGAACTACCGGCAGATGCGGCGGATCATCACGGATATATCAAAGCTTTCGATGGCGATCATCCATCGCCACGCCCCCGAAAGCCAGGCCGGACCCAGAAGCAGCGGCAAGAGCTGCCCGAAGCAATAGAACTGCTGCTCAAGACCGTGAAGCACTTTCTGCCGCGTCTGTCGGCGAGCATGAACCGTCTGCCAGACCCGCGCAACGGATGGCAGAGCGTATATCATCAGGCACATCTATTGTGGCTTGGCATACTGCTGTTCATGATGCATCTGGGTTCCAGACGGCAGTTGCGATTTGAGCGACTCGCCGATGCCTTTGAACTGAACCTGGCTTTGCTCAGCGGACAACATGATCTGGACTTCATAGCCGATCCTGACACGTTGGCCTATTATGCCGAACACGTGCAGGTCAGCGCACTCGAAAAGCTGTTAGCTGCCATCACGGTACGCTTGATCCGCATGAAGGCTTTCGATCCGTTTCGACTTTACGGGTATTTCACCGTCGCCATTGATGGTTCCCAGGTCTGCACCTTCGAGCATGAACCATGGCCCGGATGCCCGCATCGTGAGCTTTCCACTGGGAAAACGCAGTATTTCGCCTATGTGCTGGACGCCAAGCTGGTAACTCCATGTGGCATGGCTTTGACTCTGGCCACCGAGATGCTCACCAACGAGGGCAACGAGAACTTTGACAAGCAGGACTGCGAGTTGAAAGCTTTCCCAAGACTCGTTGAAAAACTGCGGCAACTCTTTCCCAGGACTGCGTTCTGTCTCCTGCTCGATTCACTCTATGCAAACCAGAATGTCATTCGCCTGATCGAGACCAACCAGTGGAAGTACACCATTACCTTCAAAGAGGGCTCCATGCCCGAACGCTTCAACGAAACACTCTCCCTGGCCTCCATGCAAAAAGACAATCGCCTTCGGGTCAATGAGGAGAACATCGCCCAGTCATTTCAGTGGGTCGAGCAACTCCCGATCGCCGAGTTCACCCCAAACGTCCTCTTCTGCCGGGAGCAGCAACAAGATAAAGAGGCGACCACCTTCGTTTGGCTGACGAATTTCAACCTTAACCGTAACAACGTCCAAAACATCGCCAAGAAAGGAGGCCGCCTCAGATGGAAGATCGAGAATGAAGGCTTCAATGTCCAGAAAAATGATGGCTACGAGATGGAACATCCGTACAGCGAGCATCAGAACGGCTTCAGGATATTCTACATCCTGCTGCTGATCGCATACTACATTACTCAGTTAATCCTGCATGGCAGTCTCATCCAGGCCCTGGCCAAGTCCTTCGGCTCGGCAAAGAACTTCGCCAGGCGCCTCGCCGAATCCTTGCGCAATCACCTCGTCCCAGCGGATCTGGCCCTGCCCGGCCAGATCCGCTTTCGGCCCCCATAACCACGCTGCTCACTGTGCCGCCCTGTCCGTAGCCATCAACATCTCAACCGCAGCCCGGCCTAACAAGCCCACGGCCCTCATCGCCCCTGGCTCTGGGCTCTTCCTGAAACCTGAACACTGACACCTGAAACCTGCGCCGATTCTTCGGCCCTGATTGCTCCCATGCACTATTGCCAAGAGACCGGTTCCCGTCCTATACTGTGAGACATCAATCCCGAGGGACGACGTGCAATGGATGTAGCGGGAAACGCCATAGCCGGGTTAAGACGCAAGCTTGCGTTCTGGCTTGCCGCACGTGGTGTCCTCATAGCATCAGCTGCGTGGCTCTATCTTCTGGGCACGGTGACACTTGTTCTTCGCTCGTGCACAAGCCTTCCTCAATCGTATCTCCTGCTGGGCTTTCTGGGACTTCTGCCTGTCGCGACAGCCGGGGCCTTCGTGGCCGCCAGGCGGTGTCCCTCCCAAGCGATCATCCGCGCATTGATGGACAACACGAACAAATGTGGCGGTTTACTGATGGCCGATGAGACGGTCGATATGTCGGCCTGGCGTGGTCGGATACCGTCCGTTTCGGCACCAACTATACGCTGGCGCGGAAAGCGCAGTTCTTATCTGTTCATTGTTGCCCTGGCTTTTGCTGTCGTTGTGGCGGCTGTTCCTGAGCGTTACACCAGTGGTCTTGGCCGCGCACGGCTTGAGATAGGCGACGTGGTCGAGGAGCTGGTTTCCCAAATCGAGGTGCTCGAGAAGGAGAACATCATCGAGGAAGACGAATCTGCAGAACTGAACGAGACGCTCGACAAGCTGCGCGACGAGGCGTCGGGACGGGATCCCGTGAAGACGTGGGAGGCACTGGATCACATAGCAGCGGCAGCATCAGGGGCGGCGCAAAAAACGGCTGAAGATGCATTGTCACAGACCAGGGACCTAACTGAACTTGCGTCGGCAGCCGATGCGCTCGCCGAACTCGCCCTGGAGAACGGTTTGACTCCCGAAGGTCTGGCGGCGTCAATGAAAGAGTTGTCCGCGATGATGGACCTGGCTGGTCTCCAGGATATGCTTCTGGATGAACAGCTAGCGGATCAGCTGGGGCTTGATCCGGCTATGTTGGCCCAATTGCTTGATCAGTGCGCACTTGGAAACCTGACGCCTGAGCAGCTTCAGCAGC
>SPBP01000222.1 GCA_004525935.1 Lentisphaerales bacterium
ACCTCGTCCAGCTGCGCGGGCCGGGCCGGCTCACGGTCGGTCGCCATGACAATATGGAAGCCCATGCTTGTTTCAACGACTCCGCTTACTTCCCCCGGTTTGAGAGCAAAGAGAGCTTCATCGAGCTGAGGAATCGCTGCACCTCGCGTGACCCAACCCAGGCTGCCACCGGATGCCCGCCCGCTGGAACAGTTCGAATAAGAAGAGGCCATCTCGCCGAAATCGGCCCCGTCGTCTATCTGTTGCTTGATCTGCAGAAGCTGGTCAACTGCCGCCTGTCGATCCTCTATGCCGTCTGAAGCCGGTTGCACAAGGATATGCCGGGATCTGACCCGCTCCGCAACCGCGTAGTTTGCCTGGTTCTTCTCAAAGTGCGCGGCAATATCCTTCTCCGTGGGCTCTTCCACGCTTCCCGTGATCTGCTTGACAAGACTGTCCAGGCGTTTCCCGTTCTCCATGCTTTCTCGGAACTCGGGCATCGTCATGCCCTCACGCCGCAGCAAGTCATCGAAAGCCTCTGCCCCACCGATCTTCGCAACCAACGCATTCAGCGTCGTGTCAACCTCTTCGTCGGAAACAGACAGATTCAGCCGGCGCGCCTCACGATTAAGGAGAAATGCGCCGATTGCCTGGTTCTTCGCCTTCTCCCTGATCTCCGGCATCTGGCCCTCAAGCTGTTCTGTAGGCATATGCCTCGAATAGAACTCGAGCAACCGCTGAAGTTCGTATTCCACAATGCTGTTATGAATCTCTCTTCCGTCAACACGCAGTGTCATTCGTGTCCTCTTGTTCCGTTATCAGCAGTCGATACTACAGTGCCGGACGGTCGGCTGACAACAGCTTAGCAGTTCTGCGTCACCCGACAGACGATCCGGCAACAGTCCGGATGTCGATCCGGTTTCATGCCCCATCACGAACATCGCGCCCTCCGGATATGCAGGTGGCAAGCGGATCTGACAGGGCTCCGGCAAGTTCCCTCGCCTGCGTGTCGACACCCACCGGCGCCTCGGCAATCGGAATTCCGATGGCACGATAGTGGTCAAGCAGGGGCATCGACCGTTCACTGAAGAGCTGCAGCCGCCGACTGACGTCTGCCAGACCGTCATCGGGCCGGTTGTCCCGGTCGCCTCCGGCGTTCAGGCCTATCCTTGCCAGAACCGTCCGCGCATCGCATTGAAGGTGCACGACCAGCCGCACGCTGAAGAATGGAGAGATGGCTTCAGCCTGGCCGACGTGCCTGGGCAAGCCGTTGAGGATCACAAGATCGGATGACCCAATCGAGTTGCAGTCGACAAACCGTCTGATGATCCCTGCGGCTATCCCGAAATGCTCATCTTCAAGGAGCGTGCCGCTCCGCAGCACTGTCTTCAACACGCTCATTTCTGCTTGCGAGAAATAAGCGCACGCATGCACATCGGCAGCCGCCAGCCTGAGTTGATGGCCAAAGTCAAAATGAAAACACCTCCTGGCCCGCGGTCCTCCCGCAGCCAAGAACTCGCCAAGCGGCGTTTTGCCCGACCCGGTCGGCCCCATAAGCAGGATCGCCTCAAGAGGCCGTTCGAGCCCCGGCTCCCTCACATTGATATTTCCCGTATTCATTTTCCAGCACGGTTATCCAACCCACACTTCACGGCTGCGAGGCCCGTCGAACTCGCTCAAATAGACAGCCTGCCAGGTACCAAGCATTAATCTGCCCTCATTCACAAGCACCTGCACGGAAGACCCCATGAGACTCGCCTTCACGTGGGCCGCCGAATTGCCTTCCGAATGCCTGTATCCCGCACGCCACGGCACCATCTTCTCCAGAGCCGATTCCATGTCCGCCGTCACATCAGGGTCGGCATTTTCATTGATGGTAATACCCGCAGTGGTATGAGGGATAAATACGGTGACCGTCCCCTCCTTGCACCCCATTGCCGCCACGGCATCTTGGACCTCGGCAGTGATGTCGACAAATTCCGTGCGACTTCGTGTGGCTACAGAGAACTCCTGCATTATCTATACGCTCCCTTCATCTAACTGCGAAAACCCCATGGATCATGGCGCAGCCGCACGTCGGGGTCAACGCCGAAACGCCGGCCATGGCGGACTTGACTTGCTTCTCCCGCCGAAGTAGTTTGATAAGAGAGCGTGTGCGTACAAAGGCCATGGCGGGCCGCGTCTCAACTGAGGTGATGATTGCTTGAAGAAGCCGTGCTCCAGTTTCCTGATGCCGGGAATGGTTCTCGCGTGTCTGTCCCTGCTGGTCACTAGCGGACGGGCCGCAGAGTTGCCGGCGAATCTAGAAGCGGCAAAACGGAATTACGAAGGTGCCATATCCACTGCAGAACGCGATTGCAGAACCAGGACGCAGGCGCTCAACCAGGAATACGCCAAGTCCCTCGACCAACTGCAGGACAACGCGCAGGCCAATGGCGACCTGGACAGCGTTATGGCAACCAAGTCCGAGAAAGAACGCTACCTGAAGGCTCGGACCGTCACTGAAGCCGACCTTTCTTCGAGTTCTGCCGTGTTAAGAAGCGTGCAGACTCAGTTCCTGCGAGCCAGCATCGGATTTGAAATAGAGAAGAACGAGCGACTGCTGGGCCTTGCCAGGAACCATGAAGCCATTCTTACAGAGCTTGAGAAGGAACTGACAAAACAAGGCAATTTCGATGAAGCCGTGAAGGTCAGGGAAGAACGGGATTTGATCTCGTCGAGTCCTGTTATCAGCCAGATAGAGTATCAGCTTGCGTCACTACGAGTCAGTCTCAAGCGGATTGCTCCCGAAACCATCGCTTCTCCGGCAGCGGGAGAAACTCCCGCAGCCCCGAGGGGGGAAGAGTGGGATACGGTGGGCGGCCCAAACGTAACAATCTATCCGCACGGCACATCGCCGCCAAGGTCCACAGGCGTGGTTTTGAAGCGACCAGCCGGCATGTCTGCGACGGATCGTGGCCGAAGCCTCCACTGGGTTTCGGCGGCAGTTCAGCTCGGTGAACGGGAGGTAAGTGATACTCGGAGCGGCATAGTTCGAGCCGAACAGACACAAAACTTCCTCCGGATTGTGCTGGGCTCACGGTCCGTTGAGAAGACAATCATCAAACCGACAGCAGTAGTTGAGTACTTCACCAGGCCGTCCGGAGGCTCGGGCATCAACAGGACCTCGACCGAGATCATACGCCTCCCTAACTTTGTGGGTTCGGAGAGAACGACCATAGATACGGCAGGCGTACGCACCGGGCAGAGGGTAGTCACCACGCGACGCGTTCGGAGAGTATTCGGTACCGACTATTATGGATTTGTCCTCAGCGTTTTCAATGGCGATGGCGATCTTGTTTACCAGTGCGCCGCGCCATCGCAACTTAAGGATAAGGGCATTGACAAGATCCCGGGCGGGGCCGTCGTCGCAAGCCCGGTAGCGCCAATGAACGTGCAAGTCGCACCACAACGCGTCGTGCGACCCGCCCCCGTCCAGGCCGAGGAACCTGGCGGCGGGGTCTGGGGTGGCGACAACCAGAGTTTCTAATCAAACAATGAGTAGTGACCTGCCTCGTAATCGGCAACTTGGCTCCGCCGGATGCCCGACAAAATCGGCTCCACCGTTTTGCGTTACTGTTCTTTCCCGACCCATCACCTTGTCCCGGCATCGTTTTGCTGGAGTGGTCTTTGCAGTCTGCTGTCTGCTCATGTCGGAAATTGACACGTCGTTCGCCGGCGCCGTCTCAGAAGTGGGGGTCGAAGTGTTCAGCCTTGAGTACGCGGAGCCCGGTGTGATGAAGGAAACAGGTGTTCTGGCCGGCATATACGGCGCCTACACACAAGTCACGGGCAAGCGCATGCTGCGAGCGTCGCTGTCTTTCGGCGGAGGAACCGTGCAGTATGACGGCTCTCTTCTTGACGGGACGGCATTGCAGATTGATTCGCAGGATTCCCTCCTCGCGTTCCGCCTGCTTGGAGGTCATGCAACCGACCTCGGTTCAGGAATCACGGCCATTCCCTTCAGCGGGTTCGGATACAGGTTGCTGATTGATCGCCTGCCCAGCACAAGCGGATACACCCGTGAGCAGACATATCTCTACGTACCCATTGGCGTAGAGACTGCGCACAACGCCGGCAACTGGCTCTGGGGTGTCCGCGCTGAATACGATTTCTTCATACAGGGTCGAAACCACAGTCACGGGTATCAGTTGGATGTGAATCTCATACAGAACACTGGACACGGTTTTCAGGGATCGGTCTACTTCACACGCCGGGCCAAGCAGGAGCGAAAGTACAGCCTGTCGATAGAACCTTTCTTCAGGTACTGGAACATCGATCGGTCCGAAGTAGTCAACCAGGGATCTAATTTCTGGTACGAGCCCGCGAATAACACCTCTATTTACGGGCTGCGCGGATCGATTCTCTTCTAGCAGGGCTAGGACTTAGCCCCTCCTTCGTCGGAGCAAAGTCCTAGCCTGCTAGAATGTTTTGCTTCGCAAAACTTGCCGGAACCCCAACTCGTGCAATGTTCGGGCTAGCCAACTGCGTCGAACCTGTGCAATCATGTTTTCTTTGCACGCGAGGGTAGCGCCGAGAAGAGGCTGACGTACGTCAGCCCCGAGTCCCGACCTCGGAGAGAGCCGGGACGAGGGCAAGTCCCGAGGGATCGGGACGCAGCAACGTGTCGTGGGTTCCCACGACACCGCGCATAGAAAACAGAAGAAGACAATTTCTTAACGGGGCGTAGCGCAGCCTGGTAGCGCACTAGAATGGGGTTCTAGGTGTCGTGGGTTCAAATCCCACCGCCCCGACCATCTTAGATTTTTCGGCGAATTCTGGCCGATTCGCCGAAAAATCTAAGATGGTCGGGGCGGTGG
>SPBP01000188.1 GCA_004525935.1 Lentisphaerales bacterium
CGGTGAGGCGTACGTGCATGGTAGATGCTGGTGCCGTCGCCGTAGACCCCGTCACCAGGCCCAAGGTGTTTACGCAACCCCCGTTGCGATAGATGAGCATACCGAATCGGGGATCGTGCTGCAACAGTGCGAACTGGAAACTTCGATGTCGGCTCCGGGACCAGGCCATGACCACCTGCCACTGATTGCCCGAGTGTTCCTTTCACTGTCCCTCACCTGATCACGTGCTCGAGAACTTTGTCGAACAGTGCAGCGAACCAGGGCGTATAGATGTCCGGATGCTGCGCCAGGTCTGTGCGAAGGTTGCCGGCGGTCATCCATTTCCATTCCGCAACTTCGCCGGGGTCGGGTGCAGGATCGCCGTCGAAACTGCCGATGAACACGTGGTCCACTTCGCTCTCGATGAGACCGTTGTTGAGCTGCGCTTCGTACGTGAAGACAAACGCTTCGGTACATTCAGAATCTATGCCCATTTCCTCTTGAAGTCGCCGACGCGCGGCATGCTGAAGATTGGCGTTGGGGCCGGGATGGCTGCAGCAGGCATTAGACCACAGTCCCCCGGAATGGTATTTATCGGCAGCTCGTTTCTGCAACAACCATGCGCCGCTGGAATTGAACAGGAAGACAGAGAACGCCAGGTGTCGTTTTCCTTCACGATGCGCGACGAGTTTGTCGCACGTTCCTGTTTCCCGGCCCGCGCTGTCGACCAGAACTACCGTTTTATTCGAATGAATACTCATGAGATGGCCTGTTTCTGAGGGCACCCTCAACAAAAGCTGGGGCCACTCGAGACTAAGATATCACAGTTCCGGAAACGTTTCTATAAGGCTGGCGATTAGACGGCGCCGAAGAATCGGCGCAGATTTCAGGTTTTCCGCCGGAGGCGGGCAGGCTGCCTATGGCGGACAGGTGTCAGTGTTCAGGTTTCAGGAATGGGCGATGAGGGGCGTGGGCTTGTGCAGTGTCCAGATTAGGGTATGGTTAGGTCTTATCCCGGGGCAAAACAAAGCTTGCCGGCGATAATGCGGGGATGGGGCAGAGCGCCGGAGGTCAACGTGGCTCCGGCAAGGGGGAGGGAACGCGAAATGAGAATCATTGAGCCGCATATACACATGTATTCCCGAACAACGGACGATTACCAGGCGATGTACGCGGCCGGTATACGCGCCTGCGTGGAGCCTTCGTTCTGGCTCGGCTCGGATCGCAGGTATGCGGGTACCTTCTTTGACTATTTCCGCCTCATTCTGGAGTTCGAAACGGTTCGCTCCCGACGTTTCGGTATCGATCACTATGCAGCCGTGGCACTGAACCCGAAGGAGACCGAGGATACGGCGCTGGCCGACGAAGTTATCGCGGGGCTGGGCGAGTATCTCGGCCACGAACGCTGTGTTGCAATGGGCGAAATCGGGTTCAATAACATCACGCCGAATGAAGAGCGTGCATTCGTAAAACAATTGCAGCTGGCTCGCAAAGAAAACCTGCTCATCATAATTCACCTGCCACACCTGAATAAGTTGGCAGGCGCCGAACGGACCATTGCAATCCTGAAGGAACACGATATTCCGCCGGCCCGGATAGTACTGGACCACAACACGGAGGAAACGATAGCCCTGTGTTACGAGACGGGCTGCTACTGCGGCATGACGGTCTATCCCATTTCGAAGCTGACTCCGGAACGGGTATCCCAGATCATTCGCGAACATGGCAGCGAGCGAATGATCGTGAACGGATCGGCCGACTGGGGTCTCTCTGATCCATTGAGCCTTATCAAGGTGGCAGGCTTCATGAAAGAGGACGGACATACCGAGGAGACGGTGGCAACGCTGGTGTTCAACAACGCGATGAAGTTCTACAGCGGCTCCGAGCACTGGAAGCCGTGCCTGGATCTTGTGCCGATTAATCCGGAGGAATTCCAGCGATAATGTCCCGTTCCCCGCTAAAACGCTACGGGGGATGGCTGAGCCTTCTGCGGCCCCCGAACCTGTTGACTGTTCCCGGCGATCCGATTGCCGGTGCGATGCTTGCCGTTCTCGGCGGGGCCGAGTTCTCTTTTCTCTACATGCTTCCAACGGTCGGCGCCGCGCTGTTGCTCTACATGGGCGGATTGATCGGGAACGACTGTTTTGATTATCGCGAGGATGCAAAGACGCGTCCGACCCGACCACTGCCCTCGGGTTCAGTGTCACGCAGATCTGCAATGGTTGCGGCCGTTGTGTTTACGCTGGCGGGAATAGGGGTTGCGTCGTCTGCCGGTCTGCCGGCATGCATCGTCTCAGTTCTCCTGGCGACTGCGGTGTGGTCATACAACGGACTGACAAAGAAGTTTTCGTTCCTCGGTTCGCTCAATATGGGAATATGCCGGGGCCTCAGCCTGCTACTGGGTGCTACGGGAGTTGGATGGATGCCGCGTGACCCGGACGTGGTCCTGATCGGCTGCGTGGGTCTGATTCTTTACGTAGGCGCGGTCACTCTCCTGGCGGAGCGCGAAACCGAGCAAGTCCGAATACCCATCCGCCGCTGGCTCCCAGCCGCCGTCAACCTGGTGACCATGGGCAGCATCGTGCTACTGAGTGGCTCGTGGAACTATGCGTTTATCCTGCTGGCCGCGAGTGCGGTCGCCTGGCCAATCGTGCTGGGTGTCCGACTGGGTATTGCGCCGCCACCTGCTGGAATTGTCCCGTCGATAGGCGGATTCATTCGTGGTCTTCTGCTGTTGCAGGCAGCGTTTTCAGCGCTTCTCTGGCCGACAGGCGCCGTGGTGGCCTGTGTTATACTTCTGGCGTGGCCTGTTAACGTGTATCTCGCAAGACAATTTTATGCGTCATAATATACGACTATGAGCAGACGACAAAACAGGAAGCTGCTGGTAATCCAGGCGGCTGGGCTTGGGTATGATTTCCTCGCGGCACACGGCAGTACATTTGCGCAGAAGCTCAATGTGAAGCCGATGCAGTCGGGTTTTCCCGCGGTGACGTGCAGTGTACAGGCCGGTTTTCGAACGGCATCGTTACCGTCGGAACACGGCATGATCTCGAACGGGATCTTCAGTCGTCATTTCAGGCGCCCGTTCTTCTGGGAACAATCAGCGGCGCTGGTCGCGGGTCAACGTATCTGGGCCACCGCCAGAGACCAGGGCGCCAGGGTGGCAGTGCTGTTCTGGCAACAGAGCCTGGGTGAGAACGCCGACATTATCCTGTCCCCCGCACCAATCCACAAACATCACGGCGGCATGATCCAGGACTGTTACAGTAAACCTGCCGGCCTTTACCAGCGGCTCTGCGACAGGATCGGACGTCCTTTCGCCTTGCGACATTACTGGGGCCCGACAGCGTCAACGCGATCATCGCAGTGGATAGCGGAAGCTACTGCAATCTTGATGGCTGAAACGGATCTCGCACCCGACCTGTGTTTTACTTACCTGCCGGCACTTGACTACGATCTTCAAAGGTTCGGGCCGGATCATCGACGTAGCGTCCAGGCACTGGCCTCTCTTTGCGATCAACTTTCGCTCCTGATGACTGCCGCGGAGAGAAACGGGTACGAGCTTCTTCTGTTTGGCGACTACGCAATCGAGAAATGTGCAGGGCCCGCAATCTTACCGAACAGGATCCTCGCGGATAATGGGATGCTGGCCATCAGGGATGTGAAGGGCCGGAAATATGCGGACCTGCACGCCGCACGCGCGTTCGCGATGGTGGATCACCAGATTGCGCATATCTATATTCCCGACAGGCAGGATATCGCGACGGTCCACGCCATGTTGGCAAAGACCCCTGGTATCCAGGAGGTAATCGACGTGTCCGGCCATCAACAACTGGGAATTAACCATCCGAACAGTGGAGATCTGCTGATTACGGCATGCGCCGGCACATGGTTTGCCTATCCCTGGTGGCATAGCAGACAGGAAGCACCGGACTACGCCAGTCATGTGGACATACACAATAAGCCCGGCTATGATCCTTGTGAGCTGTTCTGGGGCTGGCCGCCGGGCACTGTGTCGTGCGATACGCGTCGTATCAGTGGTTCCCACGGGCTGACCGGCGCAGGCAAAGCGACGGCTTGGGCATCTACCTGTATTGAAGGAGAGGTCGGCTCTCTTGTGGATCTTGCACGGAAGACAGCTTCGTGGATAGGCGGCACAGTATGAGCATCGAGAAGACACACGATCGTCTGGACCAGCGTTTTTCGGTCAGCTACGAGTACCCGGTATGTTTTACCAGGAACATACTCGCCGCGGACAACGATCTGCTGTGCGACACGATCATGAGATTGAGCGAACCCAGGGAACACCGGGTACAGGTTTTCATTGATTCGGGTGTAATCGAGGCGTGGCCGGACATATGCGATAGGGTAGAACGCTATTTCTCAGCGAGAAGAGGGAAGCTGAAGCTTGAGGGTCCGCCGCTGCCGGTGTCCGGTGGCGAACAATCGAAGAACAACCGCAACGCGGCTGAATCGGTGATGGAAAGCATTGCCGGCCAACACCTGTGCCGCCAGAGCTACGTGCTCGCGATAGGTGGCGGCAGCGCACTGGACATCATCGGACTCGCCGCGGCCCTTGTACACAGAGGCGTGCGGCTGGTCCGGCTACCGACAACAGTTCTTTCCCAGAACGACAGCGGTGTCGGCGTCAAGAACGGGATTGATGCCTACGGCGTGAAGAACTTTGCAGGTACCTTTGTGCCGCCGTTCGCGGTACTGGTGGATTTCGATTTTCTCTCGACGCTTCCGCAGAAGTACTGGGTCGGTGGCGTGGCGGAGGCGTTCAAGGTGGCAATCATCAAGGATCCCGACCTGTTTACGTACCTGTGCAATAACGCCGAGGCATTACGTGACCGCGAGCCGGTTGTAATGGAACAGGTAATCAGGCGCACAGCAGCTCTTCACCTGGCACACATCGCCACCTCCGGCGACCCGTTCGAGTTCGGAACGTCGCGTCCGCTTGATTTCGGACACTGGAGCGCGCACAGGCTCGAGATCATGTCAAACTACGAGATCGGGCACGGCCAGGCCGTGGCAATCGGCATATGCCTCGACTCCTATTACGCATTCAGGCAAGGGTGTCTTTCCAGCGAACAACTCGACGCAATAGTCCACGGAATCAGGGCAACGGGACTGCCCGTGTGGTCGGACCTGCTGGAACGTAAAACGTCCGATCAACTTGACATACTTGCGGGCATAGAGGAGTTCAGGGAACATCTCGGCGGCGAATTGCATGTGACCTTGCCCGACGGCATCGGTGCGAAGCTCGAAACCTGCGATATGGATGCCGGTATTGTCCGTGAA
>SPBP01000360.1 GCA_004525935.1 Lentisphaerales bacterium
CCGAGGTTACCGATGCCACGAGAGCCTATCTCGACGTCAGAGATCTCAATCCGGATACGGTCTACTATTTCAGGCTTCGAATCGCAAGGTCAGGGGGTGCTTCATACGACAGCCAGGAAGCATCTGCCCGGAGCCTGGCCGACGGCATGGAAGACGGCATACCGATCCTGATGCTGCATAACGTGCAGCCCCTTGCGGAGTTCCCCGCGGGTTATGACAACAGTGGATGGCTCAGTGCCGAGTCTTTCGAAGAACTGCTGGCCTATTTCTCAACGCACAACATACACGGCATTACTCACCGCGAGTATGCCGACTGGAAAGACCGCGGTATCCCTCTCCCGCCGAACCCGGTTCTGCTTTCGTTCGACGACGGCTACAGGAATTTCATTGAACATGCTGTTCCTCTCCTGGTTGCCTACGATTGCATCGCCGTAAACGCGATTGTAACCGGCTTTACCGGCATGAACAACACCTGGGCCCTCCCGGAATGGCCGAGTCTGCCGCTCATGACCTGGACCGAAATCAAGGAATGCAGGAGGAACGGATTCTGGCTGGGGTCGCACACACAAACGCACGCCGATCTTCGTCATGAAACCGCTAAGGTTTTCGAGATAGCCGCAAGCCGTGACGACATCGTCAACCATCTCGGTGTGCACCCGGGATTCTTCACCTATCCGTGGGGGCTGGGCTACGGCGACGGCTGGCTTCACGAGGAACTGCAGCGGCGCAATTATACGTCTGCCCTCGGGACTTTCGGCCAAGAGGATCAGCGTGCGACGCTGGGCAGCAACCGTTACAGCCTTCCGCGCGTCTTCACCTTTGCCGACGAGTCTCTTTCGTCGCTGCTCCAGCGGATGGAGACCGATTCGGACAAGGATGGGCTGCGCGATGGTGATGAGCTGACGGTCTACAACACGGACTCGGCCAAGTTCGATACGGACGGTGACGGCTACGGGGATGGCACCGAGGTCAGGGAACGGACAAATCCTCTTCTTGCATCGAGCTATCCCTTGATCGGGTCGGCAATGCTGAGGGCCGGCATGGCAGTGCAATCGATAGACATGCCGGGCAGCCTGGTGCCGGGCCAAGAGACCGTGATCCAGTGGCAGATACTCTCGTATGTGCCCGTAGTTTCCGCTTTGCGGATAAAGCTGCCGGGAGACGCCTCGTCGGCACGCGAAATAACCGTTAACGCGATGTTGACCGGGGTTGAGGACGGTAGATGGTACCTGTCGCAGGAAAGGTCCAGAATATACAGTTTTGAGTGCCGCTGGACTGTACCCAATGTTCCGGGCACGTGCCGTGTGAGATTTGTCGGCGCCAGGGAAGACGGTTTTGCTTACATGAACGCCAACATTGCCGCCGGGGTTGATGCCAGACCCTACGGCGTTGACGGCAAGGAAATCCTGCGGGACATTGCACCCGGCTCGCTTGATATGGGTGTGACCACGGAGGACGTACGGACCAGTACCCCGTTTGTTGAGACCCTGACCAGGCTGTGCTGCGGGCGGGAAGCACAGCGCAAATGATAGAGTTTCCGGATTACCTGGCAGCCGGCTCGACGGCGATGTGCAGCTGGGAACTTCTTTCTTATGTGCCGATAAGATCGCGCGTGCGGATCGCCCTGCCGTCGGGCGGAATTCACATGGCCGAGGGTACTCGTGTTGGATCAGGTGACGGTCGCTGGCAGCTCTCGAATCGTCGTGCGAAGGCATACAGGTTCCAGTACCAGTGGACAGTGCCGGACGATCCCGGCAATTGCAGGGTGCGATTTGTTAACGCCGAAGCCGACGGGCAGATCTGGATGAACGCGAATGTTCCAGGTAACGTTGACGGGCGCCCCCACGATTCGGATGGCAAAGAAATCCGCAGGACGATCGTCGGCCCCTAGCAGCCCGGAGGACTTCCCGCCAGAGGCGGGTCTGCCTTTGGCATGATCCGCTTCGCTCCAAGTCCGCCATGCTGCTAGATAAATCCCGATTTCATCGGGATTTTGTTAGTAAGCAGTAAGGATTATGGTTTGTAAAACGAAGGGAATCAGGGAAAGATAAACAAGTAGCGAGCCATTAAGGAATAACGCTTCAATTTAGAGTGTCAAGGTTAACCGGCGCGGCACCGGGAATGCGCGGTATCCGCCGTGATAGAAAGTTGATTCGGGAGGAATATGCGCTACGATAACATCGTCATTTTGATGAAGATATGTCTGCCGAATGGTTGTCGCCTTGTATCGAACTGAACAAACCTGTTTTGCGAAGCAAAACTAACTAGCAGGGCCAGGACTTCGACCCGCCGTAGACGGGGCTAAGTTCGACGCACTGCTAGGAGGATAGACAGTGAAACGCGGATTCTTCAAGTGTACCGTGCTTGGCTTTATGATCGTTGCGATGTCAGCACGTGCTGAAAATGCACCGCAGCTCATGGGGTCTGTCCAACGTTCGGACGAGATAGTCAAGTGCCTGAGCCTCTTTGAAAATGATTCATACTCTGAATTGTTCCCCGGCAGCGTTCGAATCTCAATTGCGGAACGAGTTGCGGTCACCCGGCCCCAACCCGTGCCCGGGCGCGGCATATCCGGTGTGCGGCTGATGGACCGCGGCGGGACTACGTATGCGGCGGTTGACTACGAATTCGACACATGGTCTGACTTGACCGCGATATTTCGTCCGTCACGATGGCAGAAGCCCTTCGGTTTCGGGGGGCCGCTATCGTTTGTGAATCCTGAAGCGTGGTCCGTCTTTCCCGAGCGGACGACGACAACTCTTATCGGCACCGTCGTAACCGTTGGCGGACTGGCTGTGATCATAAGCGCCGTTTCTGGCGGCGGCGGCGGCGGAGATGGCAGTAGTGGCATGCTTGAGCAGGATCTCGGTTCGGGCGGCACCATGGCCACCGGCGATTGGCTGCCGGACACCGGCTACTCCGACAGTGGCGGCATGATCGAGACCGAGATTTGATCCGCCTGGCAGGTTTTGCTTCGCAAAACGCTGTCTATTCGGGAAAGACTAGAGCCATCATCGCAAACTGCAATTTCTCGACTCAATTGTTTCCATGAATAAGCGTGAAACCATTCTGATAGCAGCATGGCTC
>SPBP01000349.1 GCA_004525935.1 Lentisphaerales bacterium
GCCCGGCCCCATCGGCGGCAACCGGCCAGCCGCGCGCACTGTCATACCGCGCGCTGAACAGCATCGTCCCTGCCGTTGCGGTCTTCATGTTGAGCTGCTCGCCGCCATTGGCCAGCTTGCCGTCGAACGGCCCGACAACCGGCACGACCGGTCCGCGTCCGTAGTATGTCCGGAACAACTCGAAGTTGTTGCTTGCAGATGCTCCGGCAACAATCAGGTAACCGCCCGGCGGAATTGACGTGTTATTGGTGAAGGCATAGTCAATACCCGCGGTAAAGGACACGCCGTCAATATCGAGCGAAATGGCGCCGCTCGTATTATGAAGTTCGACAAACTCCATGTCATTGCCGGACGGCGGGTTATACATGATCTCGGTAATGCGCAGGAAATCGATAAGGTTCGCCGCGTTGTCGCGTTCGCCCGGCGTGAAGACACACGGCGGCGACCAATGGCTCCAGCGTCCCGTATTGTCCTTCATCCTGACCCGGGCCCTGTAGGTGTGTCCGACTCTCAGCGAGGCGGGTGGCACAAGAACAGCATTCGTGTAATACGGCAACTCGTATTCCCAGACCGCTTCGATTTCGTATTTCTTCCTGGCGTCAGGTGTGTATGCGGGACTATTGGTATCCGTGATTTCGCCGACCCGCCATTTCATGCCGCCGAATGTTCCGCCCTGCGGATCGGAAAAGGAGCTGCATTCGAGTGTAATCGAGTCAATTGGAAGATTCGTGGGGGCCGTTGACCATATTGACGGGGTACTCGGAATATCCGCATCCGCGCAAGCCGGGTCCAGGATTGTTGTTCCGCGGGTCACAACATAGTCCTTCATAATCTGCAACATGCCCGGGAAATCCTTGCTTACAGCCTGCTGGTAGAACTTGCCGTGGCCGGCCTTGCCCACATTGACACGGGCATAATCGATCATGATGGGACGATAGTCCCACGAGGCGCGGTCCGCATCCACGATAGATGGATCGCCCGACGGGTCGTCGATGACTGCTGCAAGATCTTCGATCAGCTGCCATGCCTGATTCGTATTGAACAGGAGATCCCGGATTTCGCGTATCCGGTTCTTGTATTCAATCGAGAGGTTCGGCTGGGCAAGCAGCCCGTATTGCTTGAACGGGGACAGGCCCTGGTTCCCGCCGTCCCACATGTTGTCGGCCCAGGTCAGGTCGAGATCCCACGGCCATTGAGACCACAGGTTGTTTGTTCCGAACTCGTTTATGACCGGAACAGGATTGAGGTAGTAGAAGTAATTCTTGCCGGACCCGATGTCATAATGATGGATCGCCTCGATGATCGTGCGGTAGCTGTAGTAACAATCAACATCCACATTCTGTCGCCACCATGTTTCGGACGGCGTCGTCGAGTACTGGGACATGAACGTATTGAGGTCGGACTTGTCCACCGGTCCCATCGGGCCCTGGTTGTTAAGTTCGCCCGTGCCGCCCTCCATCTTGTAGAGGTTGCCGTCCGGCAGGTTATGTTCGTTCAGGAACTTGCCATCCATCTGCTCGATCGCAAGGTACAGCCCCCAGAAATCGTCGTCAAACTGGGTTGCACCGGTTTCCGCGGCTTCATCAATGATACGGAATTGCAGCCAGTGCGTCTTTGAAGCCGGTACGCCGGCCAGTTCGAAGAGCCTGAATCCGACTGCCTCGAACATGCCCTGCTCGCCGCGATGCTGTAAGTCGCCTTGCTGAATGCATGCAGAAAAGTTCAGCTTGTCCCAGTCCGTGTCATACCTGTTGCCGCGATTATCGCGTGCCCGGAAATAGTGGCCGCGCTTGAAATCGAATTTCCACATATTCTTGCCCATCGCGTAACGCCACACCCCGCCGCGTGCGCGGAAACTTATATGATCGTACACCTCGCCGTCATAGACGAGCGTGCCGGACCATGGATACTCAACTCCCCAGTATTGCTCCGAGCTTATCGGCCATGTGCATTTCCACAGGTCGTTCGTCTTGACGATGAAATGATAGACCGGCAGGCTCTGCATGATGTTCGTGCCGTACACAACGTTCGTCGTAACCCCCGGCTGGGCGGCGCCGGTCCACGATGGAACGCCGTCATACACAAAATAGGCGAAATTCGGCTGCGGATCGTCCGCGTATGGAACCCGAACGGCATTGGCAAGAGTGTCTTCAACGCTGATTCGGTATCGGATCAGCCTGCGGTGGACCTGGTGGGACGGTGCTACTTGAACAGAATAGACCGTATCGCCGGCCATGACATCGCCGCCGGTTCCATCGTCGTTCATTGACAGGTCGGTCCAGTTGATCTCGTAAACCGTATCCGTCACCGCCACGTAGTTCCCCGGCTCGACGATCTGATAGTGCAGCGTCACCGCGGCCACGCCATCGGGGTCCGTAACCTTTGCCGTTATCAGAACGCTTTCACCGGACTTCGGCTGCTTAGGAACATGTTCCACCTGTCGGGCCTGTGGCGGAATGCTGTTCGTCGCGGAGAACACACCGTTGGCTAAGCCCGGCGTTGGCGTACCGGAACGCCAGCTTCCGCCAAGATCATTATCCAGTTCCGGATTGAGCAGTTGTGCGGAATAACCGGGAATATCGCCGCAAGTGGGACACGGGAAGCCAAGCTGGTACTCAACCGCATCGATTGTGGCACCGACCGCGTTGCAGAGAA
The DNA here is from genome assembly GCA_004525935.1 of Lentisphaerales bacterium. Taxonomy (GTDB): domain Bacteria; phylum Verrucomicrobiota; class Kiritimatiellia; order SPBP01; family SPBP01; genus SPBP01. The sequence goes on from SPBP01000349.1 coordinate 2,656, forward strand.
CAATGCGATCTCCCTCGTTGCCGAGACTGCCGCCATACGGCCCGTGAGAAGAAGCCGCGAACTTACTGTTGAGCGCTGCGGGATCTTGTGCAACCACTACGTATTGACCCGCCCCCAGAAACGTGCTCGGAGGAAAGATGTATTCCATGCCGCGCGAGAAATGCCATCCGCTCAGGTTGACCTGGTTGGTCCCGGCATTGTAAAGCTCAACGAATTCAACCGGTTCCACCTTGATATCGGGGTTATAGTGGATCTCGTTGATGATCACATCGGCGGCGTGCACCCCCGACACGGCAATCAGCAGCGCCGCAGCAAGCCCCCAACCGCCGCTTCTGACAATACGATTCACAATTCCGCCCGTCCCCTTTCTTTGGCCGAGTTGGCTGCGCATCACAACAATCGCAGGCTCCGGCCACTTCTTTCATATATCACACCGCAATACCTGCCGTTCTGCAAGATGCCATCCAGCGCAATCAGGCGCGTGTCCTGGAC
>SPBP01000415.1 GCA_004525935.1 Lentisphaerales bacterium
GGCGTGCAACCACACCGCCACCGATCCCGATTGATTCACCCTCGCCGGATGTCATACAAGATAATGCAGATTGATGCACCAACTGGATTGGCTCGCAGCCGCTGCGAGAATCATCCCGACCGAGAGGCAGTCGCGTTCTGTCGCGAATGCGAACGAACGTTTTGCAGGGAATGCGTAACGAGTCATGACGATAGAGTTGTGTGTGCCGCGTGCCTTTCACGGATGGCGGACGATGGCGATGTCAAGAAGCGGGTTCGATTGAATGGGCTTCTGATGCCCATCAGGGCGTTGGTAGGGTTCGTCGTGGTGTGGGTTCTGCTCTATGCATTCGGCCGAATCCTGGCGTCGGCCTCCGCAACGTTCCATAAGGACGGGCTGTGGCACGATATGCCGGGGGAGGATGCCTGATGGCGAAGGGCGGAAAACGATCGCGACCCGGGAAAGGCGGGATCGAGCTGGCGGAAGAGGCGTTCCATTTGATCAGGTGCGCACCGGTATCCGTCTGGGCAACGTATGCGATCGGTTCAGTACCGTTCGTGCTGGGCTTGCTCTTCTTTTGCGCCGACATGCGAATGAATGCGTTCTCGGACGACTATTGCTTCGAAGCTTCGTTTGTACTGGCATTGCTGTTCGTGTGGATGAAGACCTTTGAGTCCATCTACGCGAGAGGACTGATGGCCGTAATGCAGGGGACTTCGGAAGGCCCCTGGACAGCTCGACGTGTTGCACGGGCCGCGGCCATGCAGGCCGCCGTCCAACCATTGGGCCTGCTCGCCGTCCCCGTGTCTATGCTCATGGGAATTCCGTTCGGCTGGGTCTATGCATTCTTTCAGAACGTTACAGTGTTTGCCGCCGAATCGTCAAAGGAGAGCTTCAGCGATGTCGTGCGTCGCAGCTGGAAGTTGGGCCTGCTTCATCCGTTCCAGAATCACATAGTCCTGTGGGTTCTCAGTCCCTGGATGCTCGGTCTGGGGCTGGCCATCGTCTTTGGCGCAGCGGCATTCGCAACACGCTCATGGGGCCTGGCGAGCGAGGTCCCCCAGCTGATGTGGCTCATGATGAGCTGGCTTGTAGTCATTCTCTTCAATGTGGCAGTTATCATGAGTCCGCTCGGGGCGATGATTGCAGCGAACATCACTATTCTGCTGGTCATCGCACCAATGCTGTTGAAGTCATGGTTCGGCATTGAGACCATATTTTCGCTCTCGGGGCCGGGAAGCATATTCAACACGACGTTCCTGATTGTTGTAGTGGGGCTTTCATACCTCTGTATGCAGCCGGTGCTTGTCGCAGCCTACGTGCTCCGATGTTTCTACGGCGAAGCCATTCGATCTGGTGCGGATATACGAGCGGAACTTGTCGCACTGCGTCGCGGAGGAACGGGGACGCTTACGGGAATGATGCTTTTCGCTACGATCCTGATCGCGGCTCCAGGCACGTGCGGTGCGGCTCAACAGTATGTAATGTCCGAAAGGCCGGCAGTCGCGTCTGTAGAACTTGACCAGTCGATCGAGGAGGTACTGACGCGAGCGGAGTATCGGTGGCGGCTGCCCGAGGAGAATCAGGATCAGAATGACGACAGTATGTTCATGGTGTTTCTCCGGAAATGCTTCGAAGTCCTCAAGAATGCGGCCGGAGCCATTGAACGGCTAATGAGTAGGATTGAGAAATGGTTCATGTCTACCTTTGAGCCAAAGGAGAAGGCCCGGCGCAAGACGTCTTCGGAATCGGACTGGCGTTTCGTGAACTGGCAGGATTGGCAACGGGCGCTGGCGCTCGTGCTTCTAACCGTTCTCTGCTGCGTCGTCGGGATTGTGGGATACCGGCTCTGGCGAAAACACAGGAAAGACGTGGGAATGGTCGAGGCGGTTCCGTCACGGATAATGCCGGATCTCGAGGACGAAGATATCACTGCGGATGAACTACCTGCCGACGAGTGGACGACTCACGCCCTGGAGTTGCTCAGGGCCGGCGAACTCCGCCTTGCGTTACGGGCACTGCATATGGGTTGCCTGGCATTCCTGGCTGATCATGAGCGCGTGACGATCGCGCGGTACAAATCAAATGGTGATTACAGACGTGAGTTGTGCAGGAAAGCCCGGAACGAGGCGGCGCTTCTCAGGGCATTCCAGGAGAACGTGTCGGCGTTGGAGTCGGTCTGGTATGGCAGGCATGAAGCCACGCCGGAAATACTCAGGGCAGTTATTGAGAACCGCACTGTGATTGTCGGTGGACAAATCAGCGAACTGGAGGCAGTGGCAGGTCTATTGTGAAGACGAGATCCCGTCAAACTCTTTTCTGGCCTGCCGTGTGCATCGGCATAGCTGCGCTTCTCGCGTTCGGAGTTGTCCGAATGTTTGAACTGAGATTCCAGGCTGGCGACGTGCATAGACCATATTCTTCGCTGAGAGCGGATCCGCTCGGAACGAAAGTCCTTTACGACAGCTTGGCCGAGTTGAAAGCGATAACGGTAGAGCGAAACCACCAGAGACTCGATCGTTTGGCAGCCGATGAAAGCAGAACGATTCTCTTCCTTGGCGTGCGCCA
>SPBP01000258.1 GCA_004525935.1 Lentisphaerales bacterium
CAGAACTCGCCGACCGGATTGAGCGGAACATCGTGGTCGAGTCCATTACCGAGAACGTTACACTGAAGGAGGAGCTGATTGCGTGGGCGGCCAAGCTGCGCAAGGAATGGAATGAGAACTCGGGCTCCGGTGAAGGCGAAGGAACTGCGCTTGACGAGAGCGACATTGAGATTCTGATAGCGCTGATTCGTGCGAGGAACAGGGAAGAGAGTCTGAGAGAACAGACGCGGTCACTCGAAGGTACGCGTTCCGGGAATCGTAATTACGAAGGAGCCGCGCGAAAGCTGTCAGAAATTCAATATGAACTTGCGCACGAGACTCGTCCGCTTGAGCGAAAGGCCAACAATGCCGACCTGCGGAGACTTATTGAGAAGGTCGGCGGCGAGATGATGAATGCCGGCATGTACCTTCGGCGGCCACAGACGGATGGCGAGACAGTTGCAATTGAAACGGAGATCATTGAATTGCTCTCGAATTGTATCGGGGAGTGCAGCGGGCAGAGCAGCGCAGCTACGCGGATGCTCCAGAGCCTGGGAATGGCCAGTCGGCGAGGCGGCGGCAGTAATGCCGGAGGAACAACGGACCTGCCGAGTACCGGTGTTGAGGGATCTGCGGCGGGCACGACGCCGGACGAACGCGATGTTGAGAAGGCCGGGCGTCTCGATTTCTCTGATCTGCCCGAAGAATTTCGCGAGGAACTGAAGGCATACTACGAAGCGGTGGAGGAATGATGAGAGACATCGTGTCTGGACGGAGAATCCGGCATTGCGTCTGGGGCTGCGCGGTGTTCCTGGTCTGCGCATGTTCCGCTCCGGGCCAGTCGCTACTGGAATATCACGGCGATCCGATACCAGCGGGAATCGAGACCATGTATATGAAGGGCTTGAACTACCTGGTGACTGCCCAGGCGACCTCGGGCGCATGGTCGGACAGTTCATACGGCAACAATGCGGGCGTGGTTGGCCTCGCAGTGCTTGCGATGCTCGCGCACGGCGATGATCCGAATTACGGACCTTACAGTGAGCCGATAAAGAATGGGTTGGAATTCATCCTGAATGCGGCAAGCACTTCGACCGGGTATATAGGGACCAGCATGTATAATCATGGCTTTGCCACACTGGCTCTTGCCGAGGCCTACGGAAATGTGACCGATCCAAGGATCGGTCCGGCCCTGAAGAAGGCGGTGGACCTGATACTCACATCGCAATCCAGGAATGAGTTCCAGGCATGGCGATATTCTCCGGAAAGCAGGGACGCCGACACGACCGTGAGCGGGGCACAACTGGTCGCCCTGCTTGCCGCTCGCAATGCGGGTGTTGCAGTTCCGGAAAAAGCGATCAGGAGTGCACTTCGGTTCTATCAGCAATGCCAGGGCGGCGACGGAGGTTACGGATATACCGATGCCGGGGGATCGAACGCCGCCCGGGCTGCCATCGGTGCACTGGTGTTCGCACTTGCGCGCGAGAAGAACACGACGGAATTCAAATCGGCCTTTCGTTATCTGAAGCAGGCGGGCCCGCAGGAGGAAGAGGGGCGACCGTACTACTACATGTACTACGCGGCACAGGCTCTTTTTCATGCGGATATGAATGCGTGGCGGCAATGGAATGGCGCGCTCGTGGACCGGCTCAGAATGATGCAGAATGCGGACGGAAGTTGGAGCGGGAATCACGGTAGCGTATTTTCAACGTCAACAGCCTTGCTGGCGCTGGCTCTCAACTACAGGTTCCTTCCCATCTACGAGAGATGATTGGAACCCGGGCTCCGCGCCTGGATTCGGATACGCGGGATCGAGTAATCGTCTGGCGCGAACAGCCGGCATGTGCTAGCGTTTCTGCTTCGGACCGGTATCGGGCAGGGGCCGGATTAAGGAATACTGCCTGTTGGCACAGATCTTCAGGTAAAGAAATCAGGCTTGTTCAGAAAAGAGCCCGATCACGAGCACGAAAGGAGTCGACATGATGACGCCCCAAAGAACACATGTGCGAATATGCACATTGATTCTCGCTGTCGCGGTTGTTGTTCTGCCGGAGGTTGGTCGCTGTGAAATACTGATTGAAGATATAATCGGGGAGAGCGTGGAGACGCTTAGTGTGCCGCCGCCCGAAGACGCTGCAGGGGCCGGAGTGGATGCCGAGGTACTGGAGACAAGTGATCTTCTCGAGTTCATCAACAGGGACAGGTTGCATGGATCGCTGATTTCGGTCCCTTCCGCCGAGGAGGGGTTGATCTGGAAGAACGACAACGTCAAGGGCGACGTCTGCTTTGATCTCGCCGGCGTTTCCAGGATTAGACTTGCCGGTGCCGGAAAGGCAGATCCACTGCCGCAGAAGTCTATGGTCCTCCTTTCGAACGATGATGTGCTGCTGGGCAGAATCGTTTCGATGGACGGGAAGCAAGTCGTGCTTGATACCTCGTATTCGGGGAAGGTGACAATAGGCCGCGGCATGATCAAGTCGATTGTTCCGAATAGAGGCGCGGTGGCTGTGGTCTACGAAGGGCCGAACAGCATGGCCGAGTGGACAACTCGCCGGCAGCGCCAGGCCGGACAGGCGTGGCGCTACAAGAACGGCGTGCTGCACGCGGCACAGCAGTATCCGATCGGCCGCATAATAGATGAGAAGATCCCGGACATGGCACGAATCGAGTTCGATGCGGCATGGGTCGGGTATCCCTCGTTCTATTTCACGTTCTATACCGACAATCTGCAGAACTATTCCGGCAATTGCTACATGCTGCAGGTTGGCGGTGCGTCTATATATCTTCAACGTTACAGCAAAAACAGTGGGTCCCGGAACCTGGGGAACGTGAATTACCAGACGTTCAATGAAGGAACGATCGGGAAGGCCAGGTTCTCCATGCTGGTGGACAAGGAGAAGAAGTCGTTCACGCTCCTGATTGACGGGAATGTGATCAAACAATGGACTGACATGGGTGATTTTGCCGGTGGCGGGAACGGGATACTGTTTCAGCCGCAGAGTCGTGGGGATCTTAGAATCTCTGCGATTCAGATCGCAGAATGGGATGGCAGGATTCCGACGGTGGGTGAAGCCAGCGAGGAAGACTCGAAAGAGGATAAGATTCAGTTCATCAATGGCGACAAGGTGTCCGGCAAAGTGAAATCAATAGGCAACAGTGTAATGAAGTTCGAGACATCATACGCCACGCTCGAAGTGCCCGTCGAACGCGTTATGCGCGTTGACATGGCAGGGGAGGAGATGGAGCGGGCGCGTCGGAATAAGAACGACGTACGTGTTCATTTCAGGGGGGTTGGCGCGGTTACCTTGGATCTTGTGAATCTCCAGGATGGAACCTTGAAAGGCAGAAGCGAGAATTTCGGTGAGGTCCTGCTGCCGATCAATGTGTGTGAAACGATGGAGTTCAACATCTACACCGACAAACAGGATGACGACGACGACTGAACGTTCTGAGGGGGGTGCAGGGAAGGATTGGGGAGCAGCGCCGAAATGCACGGCTGAGCCGGATTTCGAGAATCTGCTGGCCGTGCTGCGATGCGACAGGCCGGCGCGCCCGACGCTTTTCGAGTTCTTTCTCAACGAGCGGCTCCATGCGAAACTGGCGCCACCCCCAGAGAATGCACCGAGCAACCTGGATCGGCTTGAGCCCGAGACTCGGAAAGGCATGAAGCTGATTGTTAACGGGCCCAACGTTGTATTGGAGAACGTGATCCGGCTCATCGGCTTCGAAAACCTGTGCCTGATGACAGCCGATGATGAATCGCTTGTTTCAGATATGTTTGAACAGGTCGGTTCGCGGATAGTGCGGTATTATGTCCGATGTCTTCAGCACGGCGTTGTGGGCGCCGTCATCGGCAATGACGACTGGGGCTTCAGGTCGCAGACGATGCTTTCGCCGGACGACATGAGGAAGTTTGTCTGTCCATGGCACAGGCAGATAGTGGCAGCGGCACACGCCGCAGGTCGGCCGGCAATATTGCATTCATGCGGAAATCTTGACGAGGTGCTGACCGATATTATCGTCGACATGCAGTATGACGGGGAACAGTGTGCCTGAATACGTGCCTGACGATCATTACTTTGCAATGATTCGGGCAGCTGTCGACCGACGGTCGTAAGCGCATGTTTTGATATTGCGTATTTGCTGACGATGTAGTGCAACAAGGAAGTTGGGCCACTAGGATGAAGAAAGACATGGGCAA
>SPBP01000454.1 GCA_004525935.1 Lentisphaerales bacterium
ACCACCCCGCCCTGCGCGGCGTTACTGCGTGATATTGAAATAGTGCCCGATACTGCTGCCGACATACGGCGGGTCCGTGACAATCATTCCATCCTCATATCGGCCTCGTATTGCCGTGCCGTGATCTATGAACGACCGGCTGGTGTTATCGAAATAACCGAAACTGTCTATGACGAAAGTTCCGTTGGCGGAGTCATAGGTCCCGCTGAAGCTGAACCGCCAGTAGTCGGTACACCCGCTGCACAGGCTCCAGCGGCTGCAAACGTATCTTCCTGCTGAATAGTCCAGCGTCGGCACCGTGGGCGCCTCGTTTTCGTAGCTTCCATGCAGAATGCCGCCCGGAGACAAGGTAATTCTCCATACGGCCTCGGACTCGCAACTAATACCATTTCCCGTAACTGTTGTAGTGCCACTGCCCGTGAAGTACGTGGCCCCGGAACTCAGTCCTACCTTGACGGTGATCCGGGCGGGCAAGCTTTCAGCTCCCTCCGCGTCGTATACCCGAAACGTGAAGCTGTCTGCGCCCCTGAAGCCCCTGTTTGCCTGGTACTGCAGCTTCCCGTTCTCAGCGAAGTTCCCTTGAGGCACCAGGCTGCCGTTGCCCGGATTCGAGACCAGCTCGAAGAAGATCGTGTCGCCGTTTGCATCCGTTCCCGTCAACACGATGTTCAGTGATCCGCCCTCGGAAATACTCGTGTCCGGGACCGATTGGCTATGGGCAAGCGGCGGGCTGTTGACGTCAGATATCCCGGAAGCCTTGGGATCGTCATCAGGCTCCACCTTGTCGCCTTGATCGTTCACTATGTATATGGCGTTGCCTTCTTTCAGCAACCTGTAATCGTCCAGGCTGCTGTCGATCAGTTGGTCCAGGGAATACCCGGAAGCCGACAATCCTAGCAAAGCCATGAATGCGGGAATGCCGTCAGGCAGGTCTGCCGAGCTTCTCTGGACGAGCCACTCTGCAACGATCGGCGAATGGATAGGATTCACTGCCGACGAAACCCCGACGATGACGCCGCCCGCCGTCAGGTTGCCGGCCATGATTGCGGTTACGATCTGCACGGGCGAGTTCCCCTGGTTAAGGGAAAGGAAGATTGCCTCAGTTGCCTGGTACTCAGTGAAAGTCTCTTCGACCTTGCTCGTGAACTCCGCACCTGTGGCTACCGGTGCTACGAACGTTGTTCCGCCGCCGCCGCCATCGCATCCGGCGAGCATGAAACCGCATACCATGGCCGGCAGCAACAGCGATATCTTCACATGCATCTTCATAATGCGTCTCCCACAGGGGTTCTCGCGAGTATTACCGGTACGACATTCTGTAACCCAGACTCGCGTGAGCTCAGGCACGGCGCGAATTGCCCGGCCTTGCTAAGGCCTTGATACTTGATAGCTATAGGCCTGCTGCTTGTCAAGGAGCTTGCAGACAGGACCTTGAGAAATTTACGTTGTGCACATGCCTAGCGTCATCGTCACCATTTTCTGGGCAGTCGCGCAAAGCGCGGCTGTTCAGAAATATGTGTGGACGAATTTGTTAGACCTGTTGCTTTTGTGCAGTGATTTACTCTCGATTCAAGTTGTTGAGAACTCTAGCCCGAGTTTCCTAGTTATGTCGAGACGCTTTTGCATCCGGTTGATTTCCAGCATGTTGCAAAGGCGCAATCCTTACCCTAAAAGTACGTTCTGATCTTCTCTTAACCCCAGAGCATCGATGAGTTTGTCCTGAAGCTCTGATGTTCTGCTCAATACCGCCTGCCGTTGTTCGGTTTTCTGGCGACGTTTCTTTGGAAAAATGTTGATCACCTGCCGCATGTCGTCGAGCTCGGACAGGAGTCGCTTCATTGAAAGCTGCATCTGGGCCGCTCTTACCGGCCGCAACATCAGCGCCCTGAGAAGCAAGGCGATGGTGCAGTAGAGGCCATGTACCGCGATTTTTGAATCGGTCCAATGGTTCATGGGCCACCAACTCCCCGTCGTACGATCCTTCATCTCTTTGAACACGTTCTCGATGATGAACTGGCTGCGATAGGCTTCTATAATCTTGGAGTCGTCCCATGATTCCCGATTGCTGATAATGATGTTCTTGCCCAGGTGAGATGCTTGCTGTGGCGAATCCACGGGAAGCAGTGTAAAGGAATCGGCAGTGGCAGTCGGAGGGGACGAGTTTCGAGCATGGGTGCGGGATGCCTGTATCGAACTAGGAGAGAAAGCGGCTCGACCTGAAGACGTATCGTTTCGTCGCGAGTTGCCGCGCATCAGCGAAGACAAGG
>SPBP01000383.1 GCA_004525935.1 Lentisphaerales bacterium
CAACTCAACCTGGTCTTGCCGGAGCAGCCGCCCCCTCGACTTGAAGAACTAAAGAGAAAATGTGGGGCAGACCTTTGACCGAAAATGGAGAAATAATGCCCATTTTACCCGCGAACGGGGAAAGACGGGTTAAGCGATGCAGAGAGCATATTGGAAGCGGGGGCCGTGAAGCAAGTTTATTCTGGTGAGTGGGTCTCTGCGGATGTCGCTTGCGCCGTTCATGGCTTGTGAGGGGTGAATACGTTTCCCAACGGGAAACGGGAGTCGGTCAGTTCGGCCGAGCCACGAAGACTGACTGCGTCATCCTGTCGCACAATCTCGTCAAGCCAGGTCTTTCTAACTCCATCGCGTGACAACAAACTGACAATGAGTAGTTCAATCTTGTCTTCATCCCTAAGGTCCGCAATATGCATCTCGCCCAACCTGATCTGCTTGAGGGTATGGTCTGCACGGCCCCTCGGCACGTATCCCCATCCTTCGGCAATGTGAATAAGGCCATACGCATTACTGCCCGGAAGCTGCTCGCGCAAGGTGTCGGCTACACTTTCATTGGTCATCGGTTTGGCAATAGGTACAGGTTGCATCGTTCCGTTTTCTGCCATAATGAACAGGATGTTCACGTGCGTTCCGTCTTTCAGGAAGGTGGCGCGGGCATGCTCGTGGAAGAACTCTCCGAAGGCCAACAGCGATGCTCTGGGGTCAGATGGGTCCCATTGGGGTTGTGTCACCGTTCGACCTTTTTCCTCAGATATCCTGATTAATCTCTTCTTCCAGACTCTTGAGCCCCGAAAGGATCTCATCAAATCCAGGATAAGCCCCGAAGATCATCTCGCGCATATCATTGTAGTCACTCTTCATGGCATCAAGGACATGGTTGGGAGGCATTAGTTTCAGGGTTCCCTTTTGGGCAAGATCATAGCGTGCCCATGAGCGAGGATATACCTGTCGCTTGAATTTGACCACGTCCTGAAGGAGTTTCTGATCGCTTAGCGAACTGTCTTTTACTGGAGAGGCGGCCATCATGTGCAAATCGTAGTAGTGACGGGAGTACTTGGGCGGTTGCGGCTTGTCTTCCGGTCGGTGAGCTTCCTGATGAAGGATCGTTGCCTTTTCCCAGAACGTTCGTTCTGCCTTGATCGCCCTCACTCGGCAATCGGCCTCTTCGAAAACAGAAGGGAATTCTTCAGCCGCATAGGGACAAATCAAATACTCCGCGTGTGGAAGTGGCGCCGCAAGAGGTCCGATTTCGAGTTGAATGTACTGGAGAAGATACTCATCGGTGAATGATGCCGGATACGCGATATTCAAGATGTTAGGATCTCGTGCATTCACTTCGATCGAGCACACCGGCCTTATCATCTCATCGATCATTGGCAACATGGTGTGAGCAATATATTTCTGAGCGGACCTGTTGACTTCCACATTCAGCTTTTCCTGTCGTGTTCTCGAACGCGCTGCTTCCGGGTTCTCGTTTGTGAGCAATCGCCAATCCAGGATGAGGTCGATATCTTCGGAGAAACGTTCTATCAGTCCGAATACCTTCGACAGCGTTGTCCCGCCTTTGAATAGAATAACCTTCGAGATTTCCGGATGCGCAAACAGTTTGTCCAGCGTCCAACAAACCCAGAAATCCTTTTCGGCAATCGCCGGCTTCATGTTCCTGCGACCGGCAGTTTCCCGGAAGAGCTCACTACGCTGATCTACATCAAGTTGGGCAACCTTGTTCATTCTCCTCCTGTGCGGCAGATCTCGTGGATCTTCTCGACTATCCAACCACTGACATAGCGCGCATCCTTTAATATGCGCTGTCGCTCCGACGCCGAAAGCCGTTCGCGAGCCATGTCGATGATATCATCCGTAATACGATCCCGTCCCAGTGCTTTGAGAGCCTGAACCAGGAGAGCGCTCTTTCTGTCTTTGAGTCCGGCTTCCTTCAGCGCGGTCTTCTTGAATGTGAGTTCAGTACTGTCAATCCGGTACTGCCTGTTGGGGCCGTCGGAAAGGTATGTGAACTGAGCCGGGACCTGAGTTGAAAGCCCCAGGATATTCACTGCCGTGTTGCCGGAAGGTTGAATTCGCCACCCGGACCTTCTGGCCAAAGCATGAGCCACCTGGTCAAGGTCAGGGCTCATGGTTTGCTGCAGTAGTTCGCTATACTGAGGGTAATCGTAGACACCCCGACAGACTCTCCTGATCTTCCCGGCTTTCAGTAAGCGGTGCAACGCTAAGTCAACTGCTCCGGCACGACCACAATCGGAAACATCCTTGTTGGAGAACGTCCAACCCGGCCCTTTTCTGCGGATTCGGCTAAATATCTTGTTTTCAACGGATTGCATATGATTACGACGCCCACTGTTGTAAGGAAACTAGCGTATATTCATTACAGATGCAAGCCGCAAATGGCTGCCATCGATTCGAGAGCGGTGAGAAGCATTCCTCCTGCTGTTCAGTCAAAGCATCCGCATTTCTCTGTGCAGATTCACATGCCGGCGTGATACGCTGCGCGTTGCCATGGCAAAGAAGAGAACACAGCGGACAGAGGAAAGCGGCAGGGGATATGTGGAACGCGATCACGATCATCGCGGTGTCACAAAGTAATCCCCTGTCTGGTCTTTGTGGTCACCGCCCCCCACCACTGATCTCATGAAACCACCATACAGCACTAGAGTCATGCGCAGGCGAACCCCTCGGGGTCCGTTGCATCAGTATATGACCTGCCTCCTGCTTGGAATCCTGAGCATAATCGCTGTATCGTACACGCAGGCAGCAGTTGTCACATTGCAGGAAGGCGTTCACCAATA
>SPBP01000374.1 GCA_004525935.1 Lentisphaerales bacterium
CATTTCCGTGGAGCATGGCCACTCAGAACCTTTCGATATCCGGTAGGCCTGGAAAAGTAGATAGAAGCCGCTCTTGCCGGCCGCCTCTTCCAAGGTGACCAAGCGGCCAGGTCATACTCGCTCGAGATCAACTCGGCATTCGGCAAAGACTTTGACGAGTTCAGGATCGAACTGAGTGCTGGCTCCCCCGGGATATGCATTCGGTTACTTCCTCGAGAGCGATCGGCTCCCGGTATGAGCGAGCGTTTCGCATTGCGTCACACACATCAGTAATTGCGACTATCTTGCCATAAAGGTGTATCTTGGCGCCGCTGATTCCACGTGGATAACACACTGCTGCCCCCGGTTACTCTTCGCGCTCGCCTGAGGGAATCAACACCGACACCGCCTTCTTTGTGGCGGCGAGAATCGACGATACCGCCCTCTTCACATCCTCGACGCTGATCGCATCAATCCGGGCTTTCGTGGTCTCACCGTAGTCATATCCCAGTCCATAGAGCTCGTTCAGTGCTGACTCAAGCGCATACCCGTCATTGTTCTGAAGCGACATTTCATAGGAAGCAATGATCTGCCGCTTAGCTCGTTCAATTTCTTCACCCCTTAATCCCTCGTTCGCCAGCCTTTGAATCTCTTTGTCAACAAGATGCTCGAGTTCCTCGAGATGCTCCTGTTTCAATCCTGCGTAAATCGCGAACACACCGGGATCAACTCCGGCCCGGTTATAAGCCCCGACGTAATACACCAACCCGCGCTTGTCCCGTATTTCCATGGCAAGGTCAGACGATAGTCCGCTCATCGCCCTGCTCAATACGGCCAGCACATCAGCGACCGGGTCGTCAACTGAAACGCCCGGGTACCCGGCAAGGAATATTGTCTGTTCTTTGTCGGCCGGAATCACGACGCGGGCAGGCAACTGGGGAATCTGAGGCGTTGGGCCACGCACGGCAGTGGGACCCGGCCTCAAATGCTGCAACCGCTTCCACACGATTTCCCTGGCATGCACCGGATCAATATCACCAAACACCGCAATCACCACATTGCCCGTGGTAACATGTCGGCCGTAGTGTGCTTCCAGATCAGACTCCGTCAAGCCCGATACCCTCTCCTTCGTTCCCAGTTCACTCCATCGATATGGATGATTCGTATGGATAATCGCCGCAAGTGACTCCTGCGCCATATACATCGGAGACTCATATTGTTGCTCGATCGCCTCCAGTAGAACGCTCTTCTGCTTTTCCACTTCTTCTCGAGGAAACCTGGAATCCAGCAGGCAATCCGCGTAAAGATCGAAGAACTCAACAAGATCCGACGACAGACATCGGCCCTGCAACCCGAAGCTGTTCCTTCCCGAAAAAGACCAGAGACTCGCACCTAGCTGATCCGTCTCCAGCGCAATGGACTCACTGGACCTGTTGCCCGTACCCCGGACCATCATCTCCGACATCAGCTTCCCAATGCCGTTGTTCATCTCATCCTCAGAGAGAAGGCCGCCACCAAACGCGGCACAGATATGTACGAAGGGAAGCCTGTGATCCTCCCGGATAATCATCGGCACCCCATTAGGCAGGAGAACCTTCGTCACTTCCCCGACATCAGTGTGCGACACCGCGGGCGCCTCTCGCTCAGAGCCGGGCGACTCCGGGACCAATAGTGCAACCGTTCTGTTCTCGACACTCAGGTATCGGGCAGCAACATCCTTCAAGGTCAAAGTGGTCACTTCGTTCAGCCGACGAAGATATGTCACCGAGAAACCGGGGGCGTTTGCGTAGAACTCACCGGCAGCATAACTGTTCGCCTGCCCCCCCATGTCCTGCAACCTGCTCAACTCGCGCACTGTTAGAATGCGCACCGCTTTCCTGACTTCCTCCTGATCCAGCTCCTTCGTTCGCCATAGCTCTACCTGCTGCTGGATTGCAGCTGTCACAGCAGCCTCATTATCCGGATCGAATATCGCACTTATGCCAAACAACCCAAACTCCCTGGGCGTGTAAGACCAGGCGCTGATGCTATGCACAATCTTCTGCTCTTCCTTCAATGCAACAGCTATGCGCGAACTTCTGCCTCCTCCAACAACCTCGCTCAGCACGTCCAGCGCAGGCACGTCTTCATGAGTGAACGGCACAGTGTGATATGTGCATTCGACTCTTGAGATCTTCCATGGCCCCTTCTGTCTAACTGACCTCGCGGAAACCTGTCGCGGCTCCGCCGGAAGCACAACGGGCGCATTAAAAGCCCTCCGAACACTCCCGCAAAGACGCCGAAGCTCCCTTTCTACCTCGCTCTCATCAACGTCACCAACCACTACCGCTATCATGTTCTCCGGAACGTATCTTGAACGAAAGTATTCCATGAGTTCTTCACGCCCGACGGAGCGGAACAGCTCCTCTTCGCCTATGACCGGGTACCTTGCCGGATGCTCAACAAACGCGGTGCGCCAAAGCAACTTGTTGATTACGCGGTTTGGGTCATCCCGGCCCATTGCGAACTCACGCAGGATGACTTCCTTTTCCCTCTCCCATTCATCCTCGGGAAACATCGCGTTGAACATGGCATCAACCAGAACATCGACTGCTGTCTTCCACGACTTCGAAGGTAGCGTCGCATAAATAACCGTCCGGTCCTGTGCCGTATAGGCATTTATGAATCCACCGGCATCACTTATTTCTCTGGAAATGTCGCCGGCTCGTCGAAGCTCCGTCCCCTTGAATATCATGTGCTCAACATAATGGGATAGACCTGACCCGCAGTATTTCCCCTCGTGCATGGAGCCTGTGCGAACCCATATCTGTACGGCCACGACAGGTGCGGAATGATCGGCGCGCACGAGACAAACCATGCCATTATCCAGGACGAACCTGCGGATTGAGCTGCACGATCTGTCAAGAACCGCCACAGAATCGCTCAACCCACGGTCGGGTGCAGCGTTGAGGCA
>SPBP01000369.1 GCA_004525935.1 Lentisphaerales bacterium
AAAAAGGCTGTAGGCTGAAGGTCGGAAGAGGGAAAAGAAGAACTACAAACCACAAGGCGCTTGGAGGGCGAGCGTCCCCGCGAGCCGTAGGGGCGTTGCTTGCGACGCCCTCCAGTGGAAATGAAGGAGTTCGGTGATCGGGAGGGACTGCATGTTATATCGCGGGCGTCGCAAGCAACGCCCCTACATCAAGAGAAGAAGATCAGTAACAAAAAGGTGTCAAACAGAAATCAGGACGTGACAGTTTCGACACCCAACACGCGACACGTTCATAGCGGAGGCACATCATGAAAATACTCATGGCAGGCGATATCGTCGGGTCGGCGGGCAGGATGGCGTTCGCCCGCACGGTGGCCGAACTTAAGCGCGAAAAGAAAGTCGACTTCGTGGTGGCCAATGCCGAAAACGCCGCCGCCGGGAAAGGCCTGACCACCCGGCTAGCCGAGGAAATCCTTGCCTCTGGTGCAGATGTTCTCACGCTCGGCGACCATGTGTGGGATCAGAAGGAAACCGAAACACTCCTCGAATCAGAACCCCGCGTACTGCGAGCGGCAAACCTGCCGTCTGCCTGCCCGGGCAAAGGAATGGTTACCGTCGATACTGACTGGGGCCGCATCACCGTTATCTGCCTGCTCGGTCGTGTCTTCATGAATCCGTGCGACTCACCTTTCGCGGTTGCCGATCAGCTACTCAGCAGGAAGTCGGAGCTCGGCCCGATAATCCTCGCCGATTTCCATGCCGAGGCAACTTCCGAGAAGTACGCCATGGGCTACCATCTGGACGGACGCGTCACGGCACTGGTGGGCACACACACTCATGTCCAGACGTCTGACGAATACATCATGCCGCGCGGCTCTGCCTATATCACCGACCTCGGCATGACCGGTCCGAAGGATTCAATTATCGGCTGCGAACCCAGTTCCGTCATGCCGGTCTTTCTCAAGGCAATGAAATCCAGGTTCGCGGTCTCGAAGGACGTCGAGAAGTCCGTGCTCGAAGGTGTTCTGATCGATGTCAAAGAGGCCACGGGCAAAGCCACGAGCATCCGAAGAATCCGTAAATGACCGAACAGGATCGCAGGATATATCACGTTTCCGAGCTGACCCGGGCAATTAAGAATGCCCTCGAAGGCACGTTCGGCGACGTCTGGGTTGAGGGCGAACTGTCGAACCTGCGCCAGCCGTCTTCCGGTCATTCCTATTTCACTATCAAAGACGAGACTGCGCAGATCCAGGCCGTAATGTTCCGGAGCGCCCAACGGTCGCTCAAGTTCAAACCAGCCGATGGCGTGTCTGTCAGGGCATTCGGCCAGGTCAGTGTCTATGAACGCAGTGGACAGTATCAGATAGTAGTGCGGCTCATGGAGGACGCCGGCGAAGGCGCCCTGCAGGCCGCCTTCGAGAAGCTCAAGAAGAAACTGCTTCAGGAAGGACTGTTCGATGAGACACGTAAGCGCCCGCTTCCTCTGCTACCGCGCCACATCGGGGTCGTCACTTCCCCCACCGGTGCGGCCATACGCGATATTCTCAAGGTTATCTCCCGCCGATTCCCCAACCTGCACGTCGTAATCGCACCCGTCAAGGTACAGGGCGAAAGCGCAGCCGCTGAAATAGCAGAAGCTATTCAATTATTGAATCAGCTTGGCGGCCTTGATGTGCTCATTGTCGGACGAGGCGGAGGAAGCCTCGAGGACCTCTGGTGTTTCAACGAAGAAATCGTTGCACGCGCCATAGCCGCATCGACAATCCCCGTAATATCTGCTGTCGGCCACGAAATAGATTTCACCATCAGTGACTTCGTTGCAGATGTCCGCGCCCCCACTCCGTCCGCCGCTGCAGAACAGGTTGTGGGACTCAAGGAGAGTTTCGAACGGCATGTTGCCGACCTGTCCACCGCACTTATCCGCACTTTGCGACAGGGTCTGCTCGAAGTAAAGACCCGGCTTGCATCCGCGCAAAGCAGCTACGTCTTCACCGAGCCCCGCAATATCGCGCGCAAGTTCAAGCAACAGATGCGCGAGCTCGAACTGCGCATCCAGCACTCTGTTGGTGACCGGCTCCGCCAGGATCAGCAACGCATCGATGATGCCGGCACCAGCATATCGCATGTCATCCACTCCTCAGTCCAACTTCGCGCGCATGAGATGCACAGGTTCCAGGCCCAGTTGCGTGCGCTCAACCCGCTAGCCGTACTTGACCGCGGTTACAGCATCACACACGATGCCGATGGCCGTGTATTGACTTCTGTTGCCGGGCTCAAGCGTGGCCGGCACGTTAGCACCCGCCTTGCAACCGGCAGCTTCGAATCGGATATCACGGACGTCCGGAAAGCCGAGGACACGAAACCCTAAGTGTGTGGGTATGTGAGTGCGTGAGTATGTGAGTTTCGAGATTGGGAGTACAAATGAGCATCGTGATACACTGCAAACAACTTCGAGCGCGCTGCAGAATGACTGGGGGCACAATGCTATCCCCACCCGCCCACACACTCACACACATCTTAACTACACAGGAGAGACAACATGACTACTAAGAAGCAACAGAACGACAAAGACGCTGCGCCCGAGGGCGACTTGAATTTCGAAAAGGCGCTCGAGCGGCTTGAGACGATAGTCAAAGACATGGAGGACGGCTCGCTCGGTCTCGAACAGATGATGCAACGTTTTGAAGAAGGCCAGAAACTCGTAGCCGTCTGCTCCAGGAAGCTGAACGAAGTTGAGCGCAAGATAGAGGTACTTGCCAAGAAAGGCGATGACCTGAAGCTCCAACCCTTCGACACCGAGCCCGCCGAGCCCGAAGCCGACGCATCCGACGAACTCTTTTAGTGCCGGTGTCAGGCCATAGTCCCGACCTCGAAGAGAGTCGGGAGACGAAGCCTGGTCCTCGATAGCCATGTCTCCTTTTCGAGGACGAGGACGAGGACCATTGGGGCCCGCAAAATCACGCCGCAAGCCGATCC
>SPBP01000017.1 GCA_004525935.1 Lentisphaerales bacterium
AGTTGCCTGCCTCTCAGTTCAGCCTTCTCCTTATCCTTGATCTCACCGGTTGGATCGAAGGGAAACTCTATTGAGTACTCTCTGCCGATCGGGCGCCCATCGATCATGAACATCGTATGGTTATAGTGATCAGTGTCGATTGTTCGTTTCCCTGTGTTTCTCAGAGTGTGTATGATCTTCAGCTTCGGACGCCCCCTCACCAGCTCGAGCTTCTTCTCATACTCATAGCTCCAACCCCGCTCGTTCCGAAGCGACTCCCTGAACGTTATGCTCCTTCCATCTTTCGACACCTCGTGCAGTCGCTCCGCAGGTCGCACAATTTCATACTGGCGCCAGAACTCGTAGGCTTCGCCCTCTTTCTTCAGGAGTCCGACGCCTATCTTTATGAACGGCTCACCTTCAGCCGCCTCTGAAAACCCCGGCGGATCGAACATGCTGAACTCTTCCACGGGCCCGGCCGCGTGGTCGTGCCCTACAGGATCGTGCTGTTCTTTCAATTCGCCAAAGAATGTGTGACCCCTGAATGTGGCACGTCCCATAACACCCGCCCAGTCGAACCTTGTTCCTCTATAGAACCCGATTTGCGCATCGGGCAAGTACACTTCAATCTCGACCAGGCCGTTCGACAGCGCCATCTTCGGGTATTCCGGCGCATCACCCGCGTCCGCGCGAGCCGGACCCGTGACTGCTCCCAACAGAAAGAGAAGCGCAACCACTGTCACAAAGTCTTCCTGTGTCATCGGGTTTCAATCCTTTCCGGGCAAGCCGACCGGTTCCGTGCCGCGCCAACCATGTGCCGGTTCGAATTCACAATCCATTTTCTCTCGCAGAGACGCCAAGAACGCAAAGAGGAACCGAGGCTATCGGGTATGCCGGAGCGCCGTCTCTCGTCAATCCCAGTTTCTCCTTCGCGATCTTTGCGTCTTTGCGAGATGATTCTCTTCTTCCATTCCATCAGTGATCTATCGCGCCAGTTCGACTGCCACCATCGCATGCCCGGTGACTTCATGCACAACGAACCGAACGCGACCGTGCTCATGTCGATGTTTCAGCACCGTGCCATCGGGCACACTTACCACGCGGGCTATCTCGTCCTCCATTCGCAACGACACATGCACATTGCGAAGCGGTATAATGTCCTCAATCGTATCAAACGCAGTCCCCCTGCGCTCAGGTATGTAGTGCAGCAGGTGGAGAACGATCCGATTCTCAAGAGTCTGTTCATTCAACATTGCCAACATTGTGCTTGGTCCTTCAACGATCACGCGCGGGTCAGGCATGAGCATATTGATTGCGTTCAGGACGAGTTTCCTGCACCACAGCGGAGCACAATCGTGATACTGAGTGAACACCGGATGCGCGAAATAGATGCACCCACCTTTCCGGACAATAGCTGGATACGCCACCAGGCCGGACGACGGCGCATGTTGATGCGAACAGAAGTGACGCCAGTTCCTGTTGAAGTACGGCTTGTTGGCATCCACCAGTGTCTCTGCGTTCCCGGTTCGTTCCACATGCATCCCGCGCAGGTACATTACGTGTTCCGTCTCCGGCAGCCCCTTGCCAATCTCCCCGCGCGGAATAACAAAGTCCGGGTTGTACCGCGCTTCGCCCGCCAGGGACACCCCGAGTTCATCAAGTGCGAATGCGTTCGCCTCTTCGTTCAGGCCCGACCTATGCGATGCAATCACCAGCCCACCGGTTCTAACGTAATCCCCGATCTTCTCCGCAAGTTCTCCCGATACAGGAACCTTGTCAGGAAGGATGAGCAGTCTGTAAACATTGAAATCCGACATGGAATCGATGATGTCGAACTGGTGCCGCCCCTCCTGTAGCATGCGGGTCGCACCCAGTGCCGCTGCGGGCAGCTCAATACCCTCTCCCTTTTCGAACTCCTCCGGAGTCAGCACACCGATTTCAGCCATTGCCCGTGCCCCGCGGCACCACTCTTCCTTCTTCGCCACTTCTCGATAGACCGACCCTATAAGGTCATAGGTGCTCTGGCATACTCTGCCGGACGGGTGAAGCTGATCGCCCACACTGCATTTCGCGTTCAGGGCCAGCATCTGGAAACACTCGAACTGAAGTGCAGCCGGATTCTTGAAAGAATGGAAATCGCCCCAGCTCGTGTGGAACTTGCCAGTCATGCCAAGGCAGTCCCGGCCAAGGTTCCTGGCATATCGCGCGGTCAGCGGGAAATGCATGTAGCCCCATCCCCCACTCGGCAACGACTCGAGTTCGAAATGCGTATACGCATCCGCAACCTGCCTGTGATACGGACCTATATGGCCCGCGTTATAGAAGATCGTGCAGTCGACATTGAATTGCCTGACGAACTCGGTCATTTCACGTTTGAACCCATAGATCGTCTCTTCCGCGAATTTCCGTCGGTCTTTCGGCAACGACGGATCGAGCCCCGCTCCCATCATGCCTTCACGGCAATACCAGCATGAACACTCGGGCGTCTGCACAATATCAAAGAAGAGACCATCCACCGGCAGATTCGTCAGCACATCCTCAACATGCTCCTTCAGAAAACCGCGGTATGGCGTATTGACACAGAGACATCTGTAGAACCCCGGGTCATAAGGTGCTGTGCCGCGGATTGCCCCCGCATCGGTAATCATCAGCCAGTCTGCCTGACGCTCCGCCGTATAGTGATCCCACTGGACCGTGGTATATATAGGAACCTTTATGTTCCTCGCATGACATGCCTCAATCTGCGCCGCCAGCAGGTTGCCACGCACAAGGTGCGGATGCACTCTTTCCGGAAACCGCTTGCTGTCATAATAGAGCCAGCCGTGATGGCACCGGGCGAAACACGTGACCGAATCGACCCCGGCCTTTTCCAATGTGGCAGCGAACTCCTCAGGATCGAAATCCATGCCGACTTTCTTGATGTGTTCGCTCGTGTGAAAGTCCAGGTGTACCTGTCGGAATCTCAGCTCAATATCCTTCATGCGTCTCCAGCCGTTTTCCTGTTATGTGCCCAAGCCACTGGGTGCCGATGAAGAACCCTCTACTCCGCCGATCGACGCACAGGACAAGGATGAATGTTGTACCCGCCTTACCGTCGCATGACAAGCCTCACGTTGTCAGGCGTACCCGCTCATCGAGCCAAAGGGTTCAGTGTTGGCTCTTGAGTCGGGCCGCCTGCGTATGCGAGTATTGCCTAGCCGCCCGTCGGACTTATCGCCGTGCTGCGCACGTCGCAAAGTCCTAGGTCTGCTAGAAAGTTTTGCTTCGCAAAACTGAATTATAATCGTTTGCAGGCCCGGGGGCGGTTTCCATATCATCCTCCCCAAAGAAACTCACCTTGTTTCGCAAAGCGAAACATGCTAGCAGACTGTCGGACTTTGGCGTGTCGCCAAAATCCGACAGTCTGCTAGGCGGAACACAAGGTGGTCATGGCTTCCGACACAACAACAATATGGCAGGGCATTGAGGTAACCACTCCCGCCTCGTGGGAAATGCTGCGTTTCGGCTCACGCCGTGAGCGAGGTGCCTGTTCGTTTTCCGACGAGTTTGCGGAGCGGCTGCAACTTTCCTGGGCACGAGAAGCGGAACGCCCCGATTTCGAGCGGCTCATATCCGATCTGCGTGCCAAGTACGAAACCGAGTATGCCGACGATCCCGGCGAGGACCCGCCCCCGGATTTCCTGGATCTCCCGGCATACGACCACTGGCACGGCCTGGTTATCATCGAAGGCGAAAAACATACTACGCGAGCGGCTCGCTATTTCCCCGAAACACAGGCTCTTGTTGAGATGACCTTCTTATGGGAAGCGAGCCGGGACGACTCCGTAGAGCACAAGGTTCTTCAGAGCGTCAAGGTCCACATGCCGTCGGAACGTCAGAGATGGAAGGCGTTCGGAATTGATGCAGAAATACCGGGCGACTTGCGCTTGTCTGCCTGCAAGTGCTTGCCGGGTGACGCACAGTTGTCGTTCGCCGGCCGGCGATCTCTGCCTTCCGTCACAATCCGCAGGATGGCCTTTCCGTCCGTCTGGTTGAAGGAGCCGCTCGGCAACTGGCTCCTGAACCAGCTACCAGGGCGTTCGAGGGTCCAGACACGCAACTCTGTTGCGACCAGCGCGGGTCATTCCGTGGAGCAGATTGTCTCGATACGCAGTCGCGGTTCGCTCGGCTTTCTTCTTGGCCTCAGAATCACGCGACTCAACCAGGCCTGCCTGTGCCCACGCGAACAGCGGGTATATCATGTTGCCACTGACGCCCGCAGAGAAGCGACAAGGCTTGTCAGCCTGCGATGCGAGTGCGGCAGTCTTCTCGCTCCGCAAAATACCTTTTGACGGCAGGCAGTCAAAACGGCTATCGTATCGATTGCCCTTCTTGGATTTGGGCCAAGTAGAATCAAGTTTTTCGGGATATCCATGTCGCTACGAGCCATTCTGATAGGCTTCTTGTTTGCCCTGGTAGTCGCGCTCGGCGGCCACTTCAACGACACGTTTATGGGCCAGACCTACATGGTCGGGAATTTCCTGCCCATCTCCGTAGTCGGTTTCCTGGTGGTCATTGTTCTCGTCTTCGGCCCGCTCCTGCATCGAATCAAACCCGGCTGGAACTTCAGCGCTTCGGAACTGGCCGTCATAGTGGCGCTGCCCCTTGCAGTATGTGTTGTGCCGGGTTCAGGCCTTCTCCGTACGTTCACACCCGTGATGGTAATGCCCAAGCATTACGAGAAGAACATGCCGTCCTGGCAGAAAAGCGATGTCTTCTCCTATGTTCCCGAGAAACTGCTGGTCGTTGCATCCCCGGAAAACGAGGAGGAAGTTCTCGGCAAGTTCCTGCAAGGCGGCGGCACCCAGGAAAAACATATCAGCCTGAGGGACATTCCGTGGCAAAGCTGGATGCCGGCGTTGCGAGCATGGATTCCGTTCTTCTCCATTCTAATGATAGGATTGATTGGATTATCACTCGTCTTACACCGACAATGGACAACTCACGAGCATCTTGTCTATCCGGTCGCCGAATTCGTTCAACTCATAACAGCCCAGAGCGAGGGCCGCGCCTACCCGGCCATTGTCCGCGATCGCATGTTCTGGTACGGCTTTGTGCCTGTCCTTATTATGCACATCGTGAACGGCCTGCGCGCGTGGCACCCGAGTTTCATTGAAATCCCGCACGCGATCAACATACGGCCTCTCACGGAACTCTTCCCGAAGCTCGCTTCCACAAGCAGTGCCTGGGGCCTTTTCGGAGGCACGATCTTTTTCACTGTCGTCGCGTTCTCTTTCTTTCTCCCTTCGGACATCACTCTCAGCCTTGGCCTGACGAACCTCATTACCGCCATCTTTTCGGCCGCCATGGTCACCTACGGAGTATCCGCTTCCTACGAATGGATGGGGGACGGAGAAATTCAGGGATTCCTGTTCGGCGCATATGCCGGTGTGCTGGTGCTGATAATGTATAATGGTCGATCCTATTACCGACGCGTGCTGCTGGCAGCGCTGGGCAAGAAGTGCAAAGACACCGAACTTGAGCCGTCCGCCGTCTGGGGTTGCCGCGTATTTCTTGTGGCATCCGTCGTGTGCACAATCCTCATGACCAGGATGGGAATCTCCTGGCCGTTCGCGATAATCGTGATGGCTCTTCTGCTCCTGTTGTTCGTCGCAATGAGCAGAATCTGCGCCGAAACCGGCCTGTTCTTCATGCAACCATCGTGGCAGGCTGCAGGCGTCCTCGTCGGTCTCTTCGGCGCCTCGGCAATTGGCTTGGAGGTTCTGGCCGTCACCATATTAGTGTGCCTCGTTATCACAATCGATCCCCGCGAGGCAATGATGCCGTTCATCATAAATGCGCTGCGGATCGCCGAGAATGCCGGGGTGAAGCGCGGGCGTCTCAGTGCAATGATGGGTGTTACACTGCTGGTCTGCCTGCTCGGCGGACTGGTCATGGTGTTGTGGCTGCAATATGACCGCGGCGTCGGCCTGAACGACGTATTCGCCACGGATGCTGTACCCAAGATGGGATTTGATTTCCTGGACACCCAGATACAGAACATGAAGGCCGACGGCGTGCTCGAGCAATCCAACAAAGCCACATGGATTGAGCGCCTTTCACTCATTCAGCCAAAGAAGAGCTTCGTTGCATTCATGGTGGCCGGGTTCGGGCTCTTCTCGCTCTTTGCGTTTCTCCGGTTCCGATTTGCCAAGTGGCCGCTCCATCCCATACTATTCCTCGTCTGGTTCACCTATCCGTTGAGCTGTCTGGCGTGGAGTTTTCTGATCGGCTGGGCCATAAAGGCGCTTGTAGTCAAGTTCGGCGGGGGCGCTTCATACCAACGCGCCAAGCCGCTCATGGTCGGACTGATTGCCGCCGACCTCCTCGGCGGCCTGATTTTCATGATCGTCGGGGCCATTTACTACAAGGTCACGGGCTTTGCTCCGGCCAGGTACTCGATCTTTCCAGGATAACACACGGTCATTCTAAAAAGGTAACTTGGTACCATGAAGAGCATGAAGGACATGAAGTATGAATTCACCGAATTATCCAACCTTATAATATGAAATGCCCTTGAAGCGCTCAGGACACTTGGCCCAGGATTGCTGGAATCAACATATCAACAGTGCATGGCATATGAATTGAAACTGCGCGGACGGGGCAAGAGACCAGCCGCAGGCTGGCATACTTCATGTTCTTCATGCGCTTCATGGTGAAAGAGGGCCTGAGTAGTTTTATGAAAACTTCTCTCAAAAACAGCGAGGAGCTTGACGCCCTGACACCCGCAGAGCTCTACACTGCAATCCCTGTCCAGAACCAGGGCGCGAAGCTCATCCCTGTTAAGCACGGGATGGTTCTCGAGATACCGCTCAAGGAACCCTCCAAGAAGTGGTCGCTCGTCGCATTATTTGTCCCCTTCCCAAAGCGACACAGGCTTTTCCTCGACGAGCTCGGCGCCTCTATCTTCTCCGATTGCGACGGCTCCCGAACTGTCCGGGGCATCATATCCCGCTTTGCGGACCGATACCGACTCAGCTTCCTTGAGGCGCGACAGTCGATCGTCTCCTATCTTGCATCCCTGTTGAAACGCGGCGCCATTGCCGTAGCACTCACAGAAACTGAACAGGCGGCTACACTCTGATGAAAGAGATGAAGATACAGAACCAGGTGCGGCTCAGTCTTGCCCGCACTTTCGAGATCTGCGTTAACGGCATCTACTATCGTCTATTCCGATCAATAGTCACCGTCTCGATCGTCAGTGTTGCCATCGCGTTCATGATGTATATGCTTGGCGGCAGCGTAATCGGCAAATCCGTTAACCGTCATGCTGACACCGAAGCGCGGCGCTACAAGGTTTATGACCGGTGGCTGTCCTGGATCGATGCAGGCATGGGCAGGACGAGCCTGTTCCGGATCCTCGCCACATGCGGGCCCGACGATTCGCAGGTCCAATCCATAGCGAAATGGGGAAGCCTCTCCGAACAGCAGCTTTCAGCGCTACTCGCCAACGCCAATGAAGGCGGCCGCTTCCTGCAATTCTACGGCGATCTAACGCCCGGCAAGCGGTTCATGCTCGCCGAGCTGGGAGGCGACGAATCGTTGCTGGATGCCCTGCTCGATGACCAGGCCTTTCAACAGTTTACCGACAGATTGAAGAACCTGCCCTCTTTGCGGCTTCCCGGCAGCATTGAGGAACTGCGCGCCCTGCTCTCAACTTATCAGAAGCAGATCCCCATCTGGGACAGCATAGAGACCGGGCGCAATCAGGCAATTGCCGAACTGCGTGCTCGCTATCCCGGCATGACCGCAGCACAACTTCTTGCTTCGCCGCCCGCCGACTTCACAGCGACCCTCTCAGAACTGGGTTTCCTGAACGACTCTACGGATCTGTCGGACGCACGTGATGGAGCGCTGTATGCGCAACGGCTTGGCGTCCTCGCAGGCCTGCTCAGGAATACCAGCCTTAAACGTGACATCAGCAAGCGCAAGCGAATTGACAGCACCGTGGTGAACATTGACGTGCTTGCCGAGCTCTACCTTGCCAGGGGCGGCCCGGAGTTTCTTGACGCCAGTCTGAAGCGAAATGAGCTCCAGCTTGGCTTCGCCTCGGATATAGCGCACCAAGTGTTCAGAAGTCACCTCCGTCGCAATCGCATACTGCAGATAGCCTCGGTCACTGCAGGCTTCTCTGAAGGCTTCCTCGGATTCAGCAGTCGCACGCTGTGGTTGCTGGGCGTCTCCTTTATCGTATGCGTAGTGGGAATTGCCAACGCGATGCTGATGTCGGTTATGGAGCGCTTCCGCGAGATAGCCACGATGAAATGCCTGGGCGCCACCGATTCGTTCGTGCTGATACTCTTCGTTCTCGAATCGTGTATGCAGGGAGTTGTCGGTGGACTCGTCGGGGCTGTGCTTGGTATGGCACTATCCCTGCCGGTCGCATATCTCAATTACGGCGGACTCGTGTGGGAAGTCCTGCCGTTGCGCGACATTCTTGCCAGTGGACTGGTGGCCCTGGTTACCGGCATATTGCTTGCGGCGATCGCGTCGGTTTACCCCGCGCACGTTGCCGCAAAACTGGTTCCGATGGAGGCGATGAGGGTGGAATGACTGAGAACCTCCAGAACGCCAACAACGTAGCGCCGGCTGAAGCCGACGAAGGCCGCCCGGTTATCATCCGTACCCTGCGCTTGAAAAAAATCTACCAGATCGGCACGGTCACAACCGAAGCCCTCCGCGGGGTCGACTCGGTAATATACCGCGGTGAGTCCGTTGCCGTAATGGGCCCGTCCGGCTCGGGCAAGACCACTTTCTTCAATATGATAGGTGGTCTCGACTCCCCCTCATCCGGCCGGGTATTCATAGACGAGGTCGATGTAGCCCAGCTCAATGCTGTAGAACTTGCATTCCTTCGTTGCCACAAGATCGGGTACATCTTTCAGAGCTACAACCTTGTCAACTACATGACAGCGCTGGAGAATGTCACGGTCCCGATGGTTTTTGCCGGCGCTGCTGCCGAAGAAACCCTCGATCGCGGCATGGCCCTGCTGGAACTGGTAGGGCTCGCGGACCGCTGGCATCACAAGCCAATTCAGATGTCGGGCGGCCAACAACAGCGGGTTGCGATTGCGCGCAGCATGGCAAATAAGCCCAGCATCCTGCTGTGCGACGAGCCAACCGCGAATCTCGATCTCAAAACCGGCCGCGAGATACTTGACATACTCGTAAAACTCAATAAGGAACGGAGCGTCACGATTATCTGCGCTACTCACGATCACCGGATGCTTAACCTGTCCGATCGAATGATGTGGATTCGAGACGGCCGCATTGATCGCATTCGAAGGCGGGACGAAGTGAAAATCGAGCTCGGCTCCATCGACGGGGAGTTGGAATAACCATGACAATGCTGCGCTCACGATCAAACACAGGAACAGCCCTGCTGCTCGCCGGCCTGCTCATCGGCTCTGTCGCGTGCGGTGCGGGGGCTGCCGAAAGCAGGTTCATCTCCGATATTGACGCGCTCTGCCGTGCTCCGCATCGCCTTGCAGCCACTCCGGAATTCAACAATGCTGCCGACTACATCGTCGAACAGTTGCGCGAAGCCGGCATAACGAACGTCATGCGTCAAAGCTTCACTATCGCCCAATCAGAAACCGAGTGTTACCTCGAGGTCAACACACAAATCGTGCCCATGCTCGCCATGCGCGCAAATCTCTGGCAGCTTCCCACGAGCGGAACAGGGGAGATCTCCGGCGAAACGATCTACGCCGGTGACGGGTCACCTGAGGCCTACGGCAAGCAACAAGCAGAAGGCAAGAGTGTCGTGCTCGACTACGAGACTGCCCGGCGCTGGTCCGATGCGTTCGCCATGGTGGCACGGGCAGTAATCTTTGTAGAAACCGGTGGCATCCCGGAGTCATTCCAGCGCTTCACCGATGTTTCTTCCGATCTGCCCCGCTTCTACGTCCGAAAACAGGACGCCATCCTCGGCGGATTGATGAGAAGCGGCAATTCGGTAACGATCCGAGCTCGGGGTGGCTGGGAGTCACGCGAATCACAGAACGTGCTCGCCTTGATACCCGGCACCGATCCTGTCTTCTCGCTCGAGAAGGAAGAAGCTGTAGTGTTCTCGGCACAGCTCGACAGTTTCGGGGAAGTCCCCTATCTCGCACGCGGGGCCCGGGGTGCAGCCAACTGCGCCGCCTTGCTCGAGATTGCCCGGCGCCTGAACGCAGACAAGCCCCGGCGCACAGTGCTCATCGCGTTCCTCGGTGGCGAAGCCAGGGGACTCTCGGGTTCAGCGGCAATGTATTCGGCCATCCTCAGGAATGAACCGTTCCTGGGCTTTGATCGGACACACAGCCTTTTCATTGACGAGCACCAGGCCGAGAAGAAGTTCCTCTCCGAAATCATAGATGCAGTGCAGTCATCCGATATCTTCGCAGGCCGTGGCGAATCCTTCCGGCAAGCATTGGAATTGCTCAGACGCGAAGCAGATTTCCAGGCCCAGGAACTCGTGCCGATAGTCCGACCTTACAACACACAGATCGACAGTCTTACCCGGCAACGCGACAAGTCCCGCACTGCTGGTGATATGGAAGCAGTGAGTGAGCTTGAATCGAATCTTGCCGCACTCAAAGCCGAACTGAAGCCCATCAAGGACACCATTGCAGCCTGGGATAAGCTTCGGCGTGCGCTGGCCAAGGAGAATCGAACAGACGAGGTCAGCGAACTCCTCCAACTAACCTGCAATTCTGTTGCTGCCCAGTCGGAAGACCGGATCAGGGAACTGGACACCTTCATCGGACACCGTCGGCAGAGCGAAGAACTTGGACGATGGCTCTCATCGA
Organism: Lentisphaerales bacterium; assembly: GCA_004525935.1. Lineage (GTDB taxonomy): Bacteria > Verrucomicrobiota > Kiritimatiellia > SPBP01 > SPBP01 > SPBP01. The sequence goes on from SPBP01000017.1 coordinate 10,812, forward strand.
AAGCAATCGTTCTTCATCTCACTATTGACCTTAGCGATCGCGGCCCGCGCTGGGGCCTGGCTCAGTCCGACAACGAAGCCTATCTCGCCGGCGCCGATTACAATACCCCGGGCTACTACGTTGGCGTATTTGGCGCATTTGCCGACATTCTCGCGAAGGCACGCGCAAAGGACTCCGCTGCCCTCCGGATGATTGAACCAAGGACCATCAAGGTGCAACTCGGGCCACCGGTATTCTTCCCAGCCGAGGTCATGCACGGCGGCCAGATGGCGAGTCGTTTCGGCATTTATGGACTGCGCGTCGCCACCTGTCATGATGCCCTGCCCTTCTCGGGCCATCCGAGCGACACTCCGGAGAACATCGATCTGCAGAAGATCGAACAATTCGCGCTCGATGCAGCGCCCTTTGTCCTGGCCGCCGCTTCAGAAGAGTCGCTGTCCTTGCGACAGCGAATCCGGCCGATGGTCGACTACAATGAGCCGAAGTGGGCTGGCGAACGGATGAAAGGCTACAATGTCATGACGCGGAGCGAAGGCAGCGCAATAGCCAACAGGCCGGCTCGTGGCGCACTTCTCGGAATGTGCCGCCACACGTATGTGCCCGGGTTCGATGCCGCTTCTCGCTACATCGTCTGGCAGAACGGCCATTTCGCCGTCGGCCCCATCCCCAGGTGGGGTAATGTGCCCGCGGACTGGTGCTGCGTCCTGCTGGACGAGGCAGGTGCAGTTTCCGAAGTCAACAGTGCTGTCGCGGACCTGGCCCGTGTCGAGATGTTCCCGTGTCGCCAGCATACGGTCGTGGCAATGTCCCCTCCGGAATTCCCCGCCGCCTCGACCATCCTGAACTCCGCGAACGACGGCATGTTCAGGCAGCAGGAATTCTATTCCATGGAGAAGGACCAGGTAATCAGCTTCTTCCTACCTTTGACCACTAAGGGCGTCAAACTGGTCAACACTTTCGGGATGACACTCCTGAATGCAACCAGCGAGGAACCCAGCGGGACAGGCTTCCCCGTGGGCGACATGTGGAAACAGGTGCGTACTGAATACCATACCGCACATGACCTGTTCACCCTGGACGAGGACCGACTTCAGATTCTGCGGGAGCGCAAAATCACCAACGATTCGCTCGAGTGGTTGCACGGGCTTGCCCGCGCTGCCCTGCAACGTGCGGATGAAGCCGACTCGGCTGCAGCACGATATGCCGAACTCGGTATAGCCAGGCTGCTCAGCAGGCGCGCCTATAAGCCGATCCTGAACTCCATGAATGACCTCGTCAAGGCCGTCGTCATCCTACTGCTGCTTACAATCCCATTCGCCTACGCACTGGAACGCCTTCTGGTCGGCACCCCGCACATATACCGACAGATCGGATGGTACATGTTGTTCTTCATGCTCACATTTGCCATTCTTTACAAAATCCATCCCGCCTTCGCAATCGCCACCGAGCCCGTTGTCATCTTCCTCGCATTTATCATCATCATTCTGTCATCCATGGTCATATTAATCCTGCTCAGCAGGTTCCAGGCCGAGGTCAAGGCTGTCCAAGGGCTCCGCGCCACGGTCCATTCTGCGGATGTTTCCAGGTTCGGTACAGTGCTGGCCGCCGTAGCGATGGGCATAAGCACCATGCGCCGACGCCCCATGAGAACGTTGCTGACGACTGTGACAGTGCTTTTGTTGACGTTCAGCATCCTGAGTTTCGCCAGCTTCGATGCCCAGGGCGGGATCCTGCGCCGGTACGTTGGCTCAACCGAGGACGTACGCTGCATCTTCATTCATAATGCCCTCTGGAACTCTCTTACCGATCGGCTGCTCGACATTACTCGCCATATCGTTGGTAAGAACGGTACCGTTGCGCCGAGGCGTTGGGTTGCCGCAATGTCAGCCCAAGAGGCAGATCTGTTCAGCCTGCTGGTCGCCGCTCATGACGGCGAGGACACCGCCCAGATCAAGGGCCTTGTCGGGCTCGAAAAGGCGGACATCGCGCAGCAACCCGGCTTGCGCGCATGCTTCCCGTCACTGAAGGACTCCATTGAATTCCCTGCAGACGCCATCTTCCTGCCACCGGCCACGGCCGAGTCCATGAAACTCCAGCCGGGTGACAAGGTGCTCGTTCGCGGCTATGAGTTCACGTTCGCCGGCATGCTCGATGCCGAAGCGCTCACCCTCTTCGCGCAGATCGACAGGACCCCGATCTTTCCAGTCAACTTTGCCGACGAGAGCATGAAACAGAGCGGAAATGCCATTCAGAGCAATACAGCCGAAGGTCGGGAAATAGCCAACCTCAAGTCCGAATCAGCATTCCTTCCCTACTACAACGCCAACCAGGTAGGCATCATTCATTCCGCGATGGCTGAGAAGATTGGTGGTCAACTGGTAGCCGTAAGCATCTATCCCGACGAGCCTGTCGACATACAGTCACTCGGCGATCGGGTTGCGCGGGTCTCCTGGGCTCCGATCTACGCGACACTGACTGACGGCACCTACCGGATGTTGTTCACCACCGTCCTTGCAACCTCGGGAATGGGCAACCTCATAATCCCCATCATACTTGGTGGGCTCATCGTATTCGGCACCATGCTTGGCTCGGTGAGCGACCGCACGAAAGAAATCTATTCCTTCAGTGCGCTCGGTCTTGCGCCTGCGCATATCGGCATGCTCTTCTTTGCCGAGGCAACAGTTTACGCGGTGGTCGGCGGACTGGGCGGTTACATACTCGCGCAGGCGGTGGCGTTTGTCACCGGCTGGTTATCGACCTTCACGACGCTCAACATGCCCGAGATGAATTATTCGTCAACTAACGCCATCTTTGCCATTCTCGTTGTCATGGCCACCGTTCTTCTCAGCACGGTCTATCCCGCTATTCGCGGATCGCGCAGCGCCAACCCCGGCGTCGCTCGAACCTGGCGGATGCCCCGTCCGAAGGGTGACCTATGGGAATTCACGTTCCCGTTTACTGTCAGCGAATATGACATCACCGGCGTTATGAGTTTCCTTTACGAACATTTCAGCAATTTCAGCGATTGTTCGTTGGGCGTGTTCCTGGCGGAGAACACCCGCATCTATTCCAGTAATAATACGTTGAATCTGGAAAGTAAGGTTGCTACATCGCCTTTTGACCTGGGCGTTACCCAGCAATTCCATCTTACGAGCATGCCCAGTGAGATAAAGGGCGTCGACGAGGTAAAGATAGCCATCAGGCGCCTCAGCGGAACCGCCGGAGACTGGGAGCGTACGAACCGTCCGTTCATAAGCGATCTGAGGAAGCAGTTCCTGATCTGGCGTTCCATCGCACCGGAAACCATGGAGTTATATCGCACGCGCACTCTCGAAGTACTAGGCAAGGCACAGAAAACTGAAGCAGGAAAACAATAATGGCGGCAAACCGAAAGATGCGGGACCAGGGCCTCGAGGAATACCGAACGTTAATGGAAGTGCCGACTTCCTTCGTTGACGGGTTTAACCTCCGATCTCTTGTCGGGGCTATATTCATTGGACTCGTCATGGTGCCGGGCGCGATGTACATCGGACTGCTCGCCGGTCAGGGAATCGGGCCGGCGGCCCAGTGGGTCACGATAATCCTCTTCATTGAAGTCGCCCGGCGCGCGCACCAGACGCTCAACCGGGCGGAGCTGTTCGTTCTGTTCTATCTGGCTGGAGCTGTAATGGCTGTGCCCTTCTCCGGACTGCTCTGGAATCAGTTCTACGTCCAGAGCAACGCGGCAAAGGCGGCGGGAATCGCCAGCGAACTGCCCAATTGGTTCGCACCCTCCGACCCGAACGTTCTGGACAAGCGCACGTTCTTCCAGATGGCATGGCTGCCCGCGATAGCACTGGTGGTTTTCGGCCTCACAATGGGTAGACTCAACGAACTCATTCTCGGTTACGGCTTGTTCCATCTGACAAGCGATATCGAAAAACTGCCGTTCCCCATGGCGCCGATCGGAGCCCAGGGCATAGTGGCGCTGGCGGAGGATTCCGAACGGAAAAGCGGTGAGAAGCATGAAGCATCGTGGCGATGGCGAGTGTTCTCGATCGGGTCCGGGCTGGGTATGCTATTCGGCCTGTTCTATCTCGGGCTCCCAACAATATCAGGGGCCTTCCTTAATAGGCCCATGATGATCTTCCCGATCCCGTTTGTCGACTGGTCCAGCAAAACCGCATCCTTCCTGCCCGCCGTAGCCACGGGCCTGTGTTTCGACCTGGGCAATATCATATGGGGAATGGTCATGCCGTTCGCGGCGATGGTAGGCAGTTTCTTCGGTCTGCTCTTTACGGTAGTGTTCAACCCTATCCTTTACAAGCTCGGCTACCTCCCGAGCTGGACCACCGGCGACAACACTGTGACCACCCTGTTCAAGACGCGCATGGATTTCTATTTCAGTTTCTCGATTGGGTTGGCCCTTGCCATAGCAATGATCGGAATAGTGCAGGTTGTGCGCCAGGTCCTCAAGAGTCGCGAGCGGACAAAAGATCTGTCCGAGGTCCGATCCCAAATGGCAGCAATCGACCTGAAACAACGTGGCGATATACGGATGATCTGGGTCGTTCTGGCATACATATTCACGACCAGTTCCTACATACTCGTGTCAGGCTGGCTGCTCGGCTGGCACAAGGGCTCAATCATAGTCTTCTCCATCATCGGGTTCGTCTACGCCCCCATCATGACCTATGTGCGCACAAGACTTGAAGGAATGGTCGGCCAGACTGTCCAGGTCCCGATGGTACTCGAAGCGGCACGGATCCTGAGCGGGTTCAAAGGAGCCGCAATATGGTTTGTGCCCATTCCGCAAGCCGAAATCCAGACTTTCGCTGTGCAGTATCGCCAGGCGGAACTGACGGGCACAAGTTTTCGAAGCATCTGGAAAGCACAGATATTCCTCATTCCCATCATCATCCTCAGCTCCATCTTCTTCGCCAATTTCATCTGGGGTATTGCTCCCATCCCATCCGCAAAGTTCCCGTTTACGGACCAGATGTGGGAATTCACTGCCATGAATAACAGCATCATGTACTCATCGACTATGGGTGGCTTCTCCCAGTTCGAGCAGGCTTTCAAACTGCCAATTCTCGGGCTCGGCATCGGGTTGGGCCTGCTGTCTTTCTCCACCTTCGCATCTCTCGGCCTGCCGACAATGTTCATCTATGGCGCCGTGCGCGGGCTCGACCAGACCTGGCCACACACTGTTCTGCCTCAATTCATAGGCGCAATGCTCGGCCAATACTATTTCAGAAGGAAATTTGGCAAGAACTGGCTCAAATACATTACCGTTCTCGCCGCTGGCTTCAGCTGCGGCGCCGGTTTGATCACGGTACTTGGCGTCGGCTTCACGTTCCTCAAGAACGCGGTAATACAGTTGCCATTCTAGCAGCATGTCGGACTTCCCGTCGGGGGCGGGTCTGCCTTTGGCATGATCCGCTTCGCTCCAGGTCCGCCATGCTGCTAGATAAATCCCGATTTCATCGGGATTGTGGAAATTATGAGTTGGCATGTATTGGCAATCAAGAGATGATATGCAAGTAGAACGCACCGTGCGAGGAGCGTTCTCAACGCTTTCTTTTCGACAGTATCAACTAGGTTTTGCCAAGCAAAACATACTGGCAGGGCGAGGACTCAGTTCTGCCGCAGGCGGAGCTGGGTTCGACACACTGCCAGGACAATCATGAGCAACGACTCGAACAATACGCTAGTAAAAGTGCGCGGGGTTGATAAGGAATTCCGGATGCACGGCCTGACCGTCAAGGCGCTGAAGGATATCAATATGGACATCTTTCAGGGCGAATACCTCAGCGTAATGGGTCCGTCTGGATCAGGTAAGTCCACCCTCTTCAACATGATCGGGGCGCTCGACAAGCCTTCTACCGGCGAAGTCAGCATAGGCGGAATCGATCTAGCCAGGCTTTCGAGCGGTCAATTGTCCTTCTTTCGCAATAATTATATTGGATACGTATTCCAGTCGTTCAACCTTCTCCCCTCGCTAACCGCGCTGCGCAATGTCGCGCTGCCCGTGCTCTTCAGCGGAAAGAGCCCGAAGGAGGCCGAGGAGCGAGCGGCCGAGGTGCTCACACAGGTTGGGCTCGGCGAGCGACTGAACCATCGACCGGACGAACTATCAGGCGGCCAGCAGCAGCGCGTCGCAATTGCCCGCGCGCTTGCCAATCATCCCATGATCATCCTGGCGGACGAACCCACGGGCAACCTGGACCTCCATACCGGCGAACAGATCATCGAGATTCTCTTCACGCTTGTGAAGGAGCATGGCGTAACTGTCATCACCGCCACGCACGACCACAAGATGCTTGCTTCCAGCGACAGGGTTGTCTGGATAACCGACGGCAGCATAGCCCGCATAGAGAAGCGAGCTGATCTCAACATCAAGGTCGGCAGTATTGACGGATCCAGCACCTTCTGACCATCAGGAAATGCAGGTGTCAGAAACTCCCCAATCGTCCTCGTCCTCTAACGTCCAATCGGGCAATGGCCACGAATGAACGCAGAACCACGGACCCGCCTGGAGCGCTACCCGGACCGCCAGTCGCTACGTGACAGCGTTGCGGACAGGTGAACACATAGGGAGAGGGATGACTTCCTCGCGCGGAGACGCAGAGGAGCAGAGCCGCAGAGAACTGCTCTAACCATGGATTTCACGGATAAATCCAGCAGAGGAGCGGTGAGGTATCTTTGAGGCATACCAAGCATTAGTTTGCCTTGACCCCCCTGTCACACGCGATATTATTGTCCATTGTGAGCACGCGAGCCCTCTTGTTTTGATCACGATCCGTTTGTCTTGCCGCTCAATCAACGAAAGGAAGCATTCCGATGAATAAGATATTATTGGCACTAGTTGTCCTGGCGATGTGCGCGGCCCCCGTGTTCGCGAATCCCGAGCAGGGCCTGAAGGAATACTACGACCACAATTTCGACGATGCCATAAC
>SPBP01000046.1 GCA_004525935.1 Lentisphaerales bacterium
GATCTTCTCCGCAGCTGCCGTTTCCCCAAGCGTCTCCAACATCATCATGCCGGCGCATATGCATGCAAGAGGATTGATCACGTTCTGACCGGTGTACTTCGGTGCCGACCCCCCGATCGGCTCGAACATACTGACTCCGTTCGGGTTGATGTTGGCACCGGCGGCAATGCCCATGCCACCCTGCGTGATCGCACCGAGATCGGTAATAATGTCACCAAACATGTTGCCGGTCACTATGACGTCAAACCACTCGGGATTCTTGATCATCCACATGCAAGTGGCGTCAACGTGATAGTACTCCCTTTTGACGTCGCTGAAATCAGCCTCACCTATTGCGTGAAATGTCCTTTCCCACAGGTCGTAGACGTATGTGAGAACATTGGTCTTGCCGCACAGGGCCAGAGTCTTCCGCCTGTTCCGTTTTCGCGCATATTCGAACGCGTAACGCAGACAACGCTCCACCTGGGCATAGTTGTAGACCATGCTCTGGACAGCCACTTCATCCTTCGTGCCCTTCATGGAGATTCCGCCGATTCCAGTGTAAAGCCCACCGGAATTCTCACGAATTACGACGTAATCGATCTCTTTAGGTCCCTTGTCCTTCAGCGGGGTGGCTACCCCGGGATAGAGCTTGACCGGCCTCAGGTTGATGTATTGATCCAAAGCAAATCGAAGCTTGAGCAGTATGCCTTTCTCAAGAATGCCCGGTTTAACCTCCGGGTGCCCTATCGCGCCAAGGTAGATCGCGTCAAACTTCTTCAATTCCTCGACGGCGCTGTCTGGCAGTATCTCGTTCTTCGAGATGTACCGGTCGCCACCGAAATCATATGAAACCGGTTCGATACCAAACCCGTATTTCTGTCCGGCCGCCTTGACAACTTTGATCCCCTCAGCAATGACCTCGGGCCCCGTACCATCACCCGGTATGATGGCTATTTTGTGAGTCTTGCTCATGCGTGCTCCCCCACTGCCACTGATTATGGCGCGCCCACGGGGAGTCGAACCCCGCTTACCAGGATGAAAACCTGATGTCCTGACCGATAGACGATGGGCGCCAACCGTTACTTTACAGCCAAAAAAGAAAGCAAGTTAGCAGAAAAACCGCGTTCCGCAACAATAAACCGCCCTTCCACCACAAAGGGGTCCCCGACATCTTCCGCACTGACCGCCCGATTGAGAACCGTTCCGGCTCTTTTGATGTCGCCCGCGAAGTGATCTATGATATGTTTCCGTCGAAAATGAAATCTCAATGGATAATAGTAGACGGCAATAACCTCGTATTTCGAATGAACGAAACGTATCCTGACCCCATACAGTTCAACGCAACGAGGAGCAGGCTCATTGCCGATGTGGCCAGCATGGTGGGCACACTCGCAGACAGAGTCACCATAGTCTTCGATGGAACTCCGGTTCAGCCGCAACAGATGCCAAAGGGACCGTTGGAAATCCGCTTCTCACCAGCCAACAGTTCTGCCGACTTCGTGATAGAAGAACTGGTCAGGGAATCTCGGGCCCCGTCGCTTCTGCTTGTCGCAACATCCGACCGCATGCTGCGTGACTCGGTGGAAAGCAACGGAGCAATGTCAGTGTCCGCCACAGGCTTTCTCGAGCTTCTCGAGGAACAGAAGGCGGAACTGCGAGCTTCCCTGAACCGCCGCAGCGCTTCCACCCCTCGCAATGTATTGCGCGATTACCTGCCGTGAGTCCGGATCCAGGTCTGGTATTCTGGCCCGCTGCGCGCATGCGAACTTCAGAGGCCTTCGGTAATCCATGCAGGTCAAGCGGGATCAGTGTTGTGCTGTCTTTCCCTTGATCTCCCGAGGTGGCGTCGTTCTTCCCAATCGCTTCAGGACTTCCTGGAGATCGACCCATGCATCCTTCTTCGCGGACTGATTTCTCAACAGGTACGCCGGATGAAAAGTCGGCATCGTCGGCACACCCTCAAACGACAGCCACTTGCCACGAATTCGGATTATGCCCGTCTCAACACTCAGCAATCCTTTTACCGCCGTTCCGCCAAGCGCAACGATCACCTTCGGCTTCAGAACAGCTATCTGCTCTCGCAGGTACGGCATGCATTTCGACATTTCATCAGGAAGCGGGGGCCGATTATCCGGGGGCCTGCATTTTACCACATTGCCGATGAACACGTCGTCTCGATTCAAACCCATCGCAGTTATCATCTGTGTCAGCAGTTTCCCTGCCCTGCCAACAAACGCCAGACCCTGGCGGTCTTCGTCTGCACCAGGCCCCTCGCCAATAAACATGATCTCAGGAGCTGTATTGCCCTGCCCCGGAACCGTCCGCGTCCGACTCTCGTGAAGTCCGCACTGCGTGCACTGCGCTATTTCGTCCGCGATATCGGTTAGACTCCGCTCCGCGCGAGGCATCGATCCGAGTTCCGCCACAGTCTCCGGGCTAACCTGCATCTCCATACGTCCATTGTCCTTCTCATGCTCAACGTACTCTCTAATACTCTCCACAAACGAACTGAGAGTAGGTTCCTCATCTCTGCCGGATCCCGTCTTCATCGGTCCGTATCCTTTCGGCTCTTCAACGACTCGATAAGAAGTCTCATATCTTCAGGCACCGGAGCCACGAACTCAACCCGTTTCCGCGTTATCGGATGATCAACTGAGAGCCTCTCTGAATGCAGCATTTGTCGACCAACCGAAAGACCGAGATGCGCGGTGCTCCGCCGGCCGTACTCGGAGTCACCTACAATGGGCCAGCCACGATGAGACAGATGCACGCGTATCTGATGCGTGCGGCCGGTCAGAATCCTGACTCGCAGCAGAGAAATCACGCCGAACCTCTCCTCCGTCTCGTACTCGGTAATGGCCTGACGGCCGATCTTGACTCGTGCGCTCATCTTCTTTCTGTTGGTTGGGTTCCGCCCGAATGCCGTCTCTATTCTTCCCTTTCGCGGGGAGGGAGAACCCCAAACCAGAGCAAGATACTGCTTTTCCACCGTCCGCTCCTTGAACTGACGCTGCAGCGAATCCATCGCCCGGTCCGTCAGCGCCACGATCAACACGCCGCTGGTATCCTTGTCGAGACGATGCACAATGCCCGGCCGCTTTCTGCCAGCAATACCCGGAAGGTCCCCGCAATGATGCAGAAGTGCGTTGACAAGAGTGCCGCTCGCGTGGCCCGCCGCCGGATGCATGACGATTCCGGGGCCCTTGTCCACGACAACAATGTCCTTGTCACGATACAGAAACCGGACCGGAATATCTTCGGCCTCGGGTTCGCCAATCCCGGAAGGGCAGGGAATTCGAACGGAAATCCGCATGCCTGCCTGCAGTTTTCGGTTTGCCTTCCCCGGAACCCCATCGATCAATACGTCACCCGCCTTTACCAGCCCCTGAATGCGTGAACGCGATATGCCTTCAAGGCTGTGGCTCAACCAGACATCAAGCCTGTTCCCCACAGCTTCAACCGGAACACTGATTTTCTTTTCGCTCTGAGACATGAGTCAGAAGCCAGCAAGTCGATCCCACCACAATCATCATAATGCTGGTCAATTGCGCCACGTTGATCGCGCCAATGGCCGGCATTCTCTCGTCACCCCTCAGAAGCTCCATTCCAATTCTGCCAATCGGATACAGAATCATGTAAAGAGCAACAACGCGTCCGTCAATCTTCCGCCTCTTAAAGAACCAGAACAAGACAAGAAACACCACGATATTCCAAGCCGCCTCGTAAAGCTGTACCGGAAAGACCGGCAGAGAGCGGGAGTATGCCGACATCTGCGGATCAGACGCCAGTTGCGACAGCCCGTCCCGAAACGTGGATTCATCCGTGATCCCCTGTCTGAATCCGCGCATCAGGTTCCGAACCCGTTCCCACGGAATATGCCCACTCTCGTATTGAGACCAACCAGCCGGACTGTTCCAGGGGAACCTTACACCCATGGAACCCGACGTTTCTCTGCCGAAACAGCAACCGTGAAGAAAGCATCCTATTCGACCTAATGCATGACCAAGCGGAACGGACACGATCACGATATCGAAAAGCTGCAGGCGCTTCTCATGCTTTCGCCAGGCAAACAGCAGCATGCCGACAGCCGCACCAATAAAGCCTCCGTAAAAGACCAATCCCCCCTGATGCAGATACAACATGGTGATCGGATCATCCATGTACCTCCGGGCATTCGCCAGAACATGTGCTACGCGTGCCCCGATAATCCCAGAGACCATGACCCAACATGAAAGGTCGGTTATGAACTGAGTGCTCTTGCCTGCGCGTCGGCCAACTTCGATACATACCGCCACAGCCCCCACGAACGCGAGGGCCATCATCATCCCGTAGGAATGAAGAGTTAAGAAACTCAGCTTGACGAGAACAGGGTGCATTGCGCCTTCTCCGAAAGAAGGGCATAAATATCATCGACAATCCGACACGACAAGCTAGAATCACCATATTGGAATATGCGTGTACAAATGGCCGTCCGGGGCGCTGTCCCGATGGCGGCCAATGGGTTTTTTTATGCACATAGCCCTCGGCGCGGAACCGGCAGGCAGCAATGACGGATGAACAACAAGCACCGAATATCCTGACCGACAGGCTGGCCGAGCTAACCTGCTCGTCCTGTAATGCCCTCATAGATATCTCTCAGGTTGATCCCTTCCTCACAATAGAGTGCCCATCTTGCCAGGCCAGACTCGTGGTGCCGGCAAAACTTGGTATCTTTCGCCTGACGCAACTCCTGGGAAGCGGCGGAATGGGTGCAGTCTACGAAGGAATCGACGAGTCCCTTGGACGCCCGATCGCCGTCAAGGTCATGCTGAAGTCGCTCGGTGACGATGAAGCATCCTTCGCGACTTTCCAATCAGAAGCTCGAATGGCAGCAGCTCTCAATCATCCCAATATCTGCCAGATCTATTCGTTTGGGCAGGAAAAGGGTCAGCCTTACATTGCGATGGAGATGCTCTCCGGCAAGCGACTGGAAGAGATGTTCGGGCCAGATCGGCCGCTCGATGAGGAGCTCAGTGTCAGGATAGGGCTTGACGTTGCAAGGGGCCTCCAGGCCGCCGAGGCGATCGGCCTGATCCATAGCGATATCAAGCCGAAGAACATCCTTCTCGATTCCCGCGGCACGGCCAAGATTGTCGACTTCGGCCTGGCTACCTTCGCAGACAAACAGGCCTCGGAACCAGGAATATGGGGTACCCCCTATTACATTGCGCCGGAGAAAGCCAAGCGGCAGTCCGTCGATTGTCGATCAGATATCTACAGCCTCGGTGCCACCCTCTATCATGTGCTCGCAGGCGTCCCGCCGTTTGACGGCAAAACCCCCGTGGAAGTGGTCAAGGCACGCATTGGCAAAGACGCCAAGCCAATTTCTAAACTCCGCAAGAATATCAATCGCGAGCTGGCCCGCACCATCACGCGCATGATCGAAGAACAGCCGGCACGTCGACATCCGACATATGCATCGCTAATCGGCGATCTTGAAGCGGTCCACAGGCACATCCTGACCCAACGTAAGTCTTCGCCGTCTGCAAGCCTTCAGCCCGGCAAGGTTGTGCTCACAAAGAGGTCCACTTTTATAGTGAAGGGCGATTCAGGACAACTCGATCAGGATGGCGGCGGACGAGTTGTCCTGACGAAGCGGCACAAGGCGCCGCTGACCGTAAAGAATCATCCTCTCGGCAAGAGCAACTCCGTCTCTTCTTTTGCTGCCGCGGCCGTGGTGATCGTGCTCATTCTTGCGCTTGCATTCGGGTTCCTCGGATTCTCCTGCGTCCAAAAGCGCGACAAGCAGAAGAAACTGGCCATATCGTTCGGCCAGATCTCGGCCATGGAGCACTCCATGACAGGTCCGGCACAGGCTCTGCTGGCCAATGCGCACAGCTTGCGCAACAAGCACCTGATCACAATCAAGACTCTTGAAGATGGCACTGCTGCACAGAAACATGCGGTCGCGGCAACACAGCTTGCGGAGGATGCTCTGGTCAAAGGACAGGCACTGCAGGAGATTCTTGGTCAGGCCTTCAAGGCCAAGACTGCCGCCCAGAACACCTATGATCTAAAGACCGTTCAAAACGCGCAGGCGAAGATGGCCCGCCTCCATAAAGAAGCGCAGGCGCTAACGCGCGAGATGCGTGAGTTGATTTCCAGGTCCATCTCCGAGATGGAACGAGCGCGTACCGAAAGAAACTCCTCGCTATAGCCGACGTTTCATAATCCTTCGACCTGTACGCAATACACGCAGCCTACGATCCGGGATCAAGCTGAAGCGATAAGCTCCGGATCCGTTCTTTGCCATAGCGGGTCTTCAACTTCAGTTCCAGTTCGGTCTTGCCGTACCTCTTGAGTTCGTTCAGCCATACGGGGCTGTCCACGAAAATAACCAGGCGGCCCTGGTCATAACGGCCCGGCCTGGCGTGACGGGCTATGTCCTCGCCGGCAAGACTGACCCACTCGCTCTCCAGTTCCCGCAGCCAGACCTGACCCTCGATCCCGAGGGACTGCACCACCGAAAGCACGGCTTGAGACAATGGAATTGCGTCCTTCGGGGAGTCGCCCGGAAACCGATGACCTATCTGGCATCGTTCCCGTTCAACCTGCCAGCGACCTCCGTTGACTCTTCTTCGTCGTCTCATTCATACCAGTCATTACACCCAACGCCATCAGACCGCGTTGCCGGCTCAGAACTCTGCTGGCTTCGGCTGATCCTTCAAGCATTCCGTGTATTTCTGCAGTTCCGAATCCGGTAGTTCATAGTCTGACAGTTTTCCACTAAGGAAAGCGTCATATCCCGACAAATCCATGAGCCCGTGGCCTGACCAGTTCATCAGAATGACCTTCTCTTTGCCTTCCTCCCTGGCCTGTTCAGCTTCCCGGATCGTCGCCGCGATAGCATGTGACGTTTCAGGTGCAGATATGAAGCCCTCCGTACGTGCCCAGAGCATCGCAGCCGTATAGCATTCAACCTGGTGCAGGGCCAACGCCTCGATCAGGTTCTCGCGAAGCGCATGGCTAACGAGTGGTGCCATGCCGTGATATCGCAATCCACCCGCGTGAATCGGCGGGGGTACAAACTTATGGCCCAGTGTGTACATCGGCAGAAGCGGAGTCATCTCTGCAGTGTCCCCGAAGTCATAGGAGAACGGGCCCCTCGTCATGGTTGGACATGCCGTGGGCTCCGTGGCAATGATCTTTATGTCCTTGCCGCTGATCTTGTCACAAACAAACGGGAAACTAATGCCGGCGAAATTCGATCCGCCGCCAGCACAACCTATGATAACATCGGGATAGTCACCGATCTTCTCCAGCTGTTTCTTTGCCTCTAGACCAATTATGGTCTGATGCAGCATCACGTGATTCAGAACGCTGCCCAGCGAGTACCGCGTATCCTTGGAAGTAACGGCATCTTCTATAGCCTCGCTGATTGCAATTCCGAGACTGCCCGGAGTGTCCGGCATCTGCTCCAGAATTGCCCTGCCGAATTGGGTCGTGTTGCTCGGACTAGCAATACACTCCGCACCCCATACTCCCATCATTATCTTCCGGAACGGCTTCTGCTCAAAACTGATGCGCACCATGTAAACCTTGCATTCCAGACCCATAAGCTGACAAGCAAACGCGAGAGCACTGCCCCACTGTCCTGCACCGGTCTCTGTCGTCAATCTCTTGATCCCGAACTCGCGATTGTAGTACGCCTGCACCACCGCAGTGTTCGGTTTGTGGCTTCCAGGTGGCGATACGCCCTCATTCTTGTAGTAGATCTTTGCCGGCGTCTTAAGCGCGCGTTCAAGCCCTCGAGCCCTGTAAAGAGGCGTTGGCCGCCACATCTTAAGAACTCCCAGTATTTCTTCCGGAATATCAATCCAACGCTGGGTAGATACTTCCTGTTCGATAAGATTCATCGGAAACACCGGCGCCAACATGTCTGGCGTCAGGGGGTTGCCAGCTGGATCTACAGGTGGCGCCAGCGGATGCGGCAGATCCGCAGCCAGGTTATACCATTGCCTCGGAATTTCATCGTCGTTAAGAACCACCTTGATTTGCTCTGCCATTGTCCATGCCTCCCTGTAAGAACACCATTGTACCTGAAACAAACTAGATTTCAAAGTTATGCATTTCGCATCGAGCCTACAAGAAGATTATCCCGCAATGCTTGACCCGAATCCCCCGCAATGGTAAGAATCGCGTCCCTAACTCAAAGATTGCAGGCAACTCCTGCAATATCCGCGTCAGGTTCCGCTGGAAGTAGCGGGGAAAGAGAAGGTAGAACAATGTATAGACCCGAAATCACTGTTGTTGATTGCACAATCCGCGACGCTGGTCTCATGAATAACTCGCGATTCCCGGACGAGACAGTCGCCGCCGTTTATCGTGCCATTTGCGAAGCCGGAATCCAGATCGTCGAGCTGGGCTATAAGAACAGTAAAAGGATGCTTTCTACCGATGACTACGGCCCGTGGCGCTTCTGCGATGAAGATGCCCTGAGACGAGTTACGGAGGGCGTAGAATCACAGACAAAGATATCCGTCATGATGGACTCACACAAGGCGGAGGCGGAAGACCTGCTGCCTAAAGACCAGAGCGTTATCGATATGGTCCGTGTCGCCACGTATGTCAAGGATGTGGACAAGGCAATATTGCTTGTGAATCACGCGAACGACAAGGGATACGAGACGACAATCAACATCATGGCCATCTCTCACGCGCTCGACCGGGAATTGGACGAGGCTATCGATCAGATCGGAAGGGAGACCAATGTCGCCGCCTGCTACATCGTCGACAGCTTCGGCGCGCTCTATAGCGAGGACATAGATTACTACGTAGCAAAGTACCGCCAGCATCTTGGGAAGGGAAAAGAAATCGGAATTCACTGCCATAACCAGCAGCAGCTCGCCTTCGCGAATACCATCGAGGGCATCATCAAAGGCGCCAACTACCTGGACGGAACCTTGCTGGGAACGGGCCGCGCTGCCGGGAACTGCCCGCTCGAACTGCTCCTCGGCTTCCTGAAGAATCCGAAGTTCTACATACGCCCCGTACTGGACGTCATTGGAAAATATATTTTGCCGTTGCAGTCCGAAATGGACTGGGGATACCACGTGCCGTACATGATCTCAGGCATGCTGAACGTTCATCCGCAGGAGTCCATGGATTTCATGGAGAAAGACTCATCAGATCCGACAAGGCACGATTTCGTGAAGTTCTACGACGAGGTACTCGAGAGCATTCGGTAGCAAGACATTATGCGAAGGCCGCCAGGCTATTTTCGTGAATCCGTGACAAAACGATTCTCCTGCCAGTAGCCATCCAGCATTCGCCCGTCAGAGTAGGTGTAGACTCCGCGACCATGCATCTGGCCCTCCCGCCATTGGCCCTCGTATTTCTCGCCGTCCGGGAAGATGTAGGAACCGAATCCATTCTTCTTATTCTGCCGCCACTCACCCTTATACTGCTCACCGTTCGAAAAACTGGTGAGGCCCGTACCGTGTTTCTGCCCGTCGACAAAATAGCCCTCATATCGTTCGCCGTCTCTAAAGACCAGGACTCCGTACCCATGCAAGTTTCCGTTTCTCATCTCCCCACGATACGTGCTTCCGTCCGGCAGTCTCTTCTCAACCTGCTGTTCGGCGGGACTTCCGGCAAACCGGCGCTCGGGATCACCCTGCGACACAGACTCAGAGAACTCCGTTCGCGCAGGTACCAGCCCCGCTCCCGGATCAGATTCCTTCGGCCGTACTGTCGATATTGTCGTAGCGGATTGGGGCCGCGTCTTGAGAATAGCCGTCATTTCAACCAAGTTATCATCCTTTGCCAGGCTGAGTGGAGTCGAATTGTCTTTCGCTCTGGATCCAGGATCCGCACCTCTGGCCAGTAGTATGCGGGCAATCTCTCTGGCATCTTTCTTCACTGCCATGTGCAGGCATGTGTACCCGCGATCAGTAGCCGCATTAACGTCGGCTCCTGCATCCATGAGCAGCCTTGTAAGATCGATGGATCCGAAGACGATAGCACAGTGCAGAGGAGTGAACCCCATCTCCATCGCAGGATCCACGGCTGCCCTGTGCCTGAGCAGCGCCTTGACCATGTCAACGCGACCAGCCAGACACGCCAGATGCAGCGGAGTTGCACGCCCCTTCGCCCTGGAGTTGACCATATTCGGCGCAGCCGATAGCATCGCCTCAACTTTCTGGACGTCGCCGGCCCGGACAGCATCGTGGATGCCGTCCGCATATGCCGCGACGGACCCGCACCAGACGAATGCCGACAGCAGACCTGCATATATATGAAATGATGATATCTTCATGATCAGAACCGGCACGAATAATACTCCCCACCACACTCAAAGACAAGAGCCGAGATTCCGGCAGTGCTGTCCAATCTCGCCATGTTGTTTAGACAGCCAATACTAGCCAATGTATTCCCTGGCGTTCAGGAACATCCTCAGCCAGGGCCCTTCCTCAACGGCGGCATCCCCGCAAGGATATGAACACTGCACCGCCCTGAACACGCGTTCAGGATGCGGCATCATTATGGTAGCCCGCCCATCAGTAGACGTCACACTTGTTATCCCACCCGGCGATCCGTTTGGATTCAAGGGATACCTCTCCGTGAGCATGCCACGGTTGTCCACATACCGCAATGAAACAAGACCTGCCTCCATCAACTCATCAACATCAACTCCGCTGTCGAACACGGCACGACCTTCCCCGTGTGCCACGGGAATGCCCAGTCGCGATCCCTCCATGCCCTTAAAGAAGATCGACAACGACCGAAGCACCTCAACTGTCACATACCTGGCTTCGAACTGCTCAGACCTGTTGCGTTGGAACGTCGGCCAGCATTCAGCGCCCGGTATTATCTCACTCAGCTGCGCCAGCATCTGACAGCCATTGCATACCCCTAAAGAGAAGGTATCCTCACGCTGAAAGAAACGGGCGAACATCTTCTTCAGCTCCGCATTGAACAGTATCGAACGAGCCCAGCCCGAACCGGCGCCCAACACATCGCCATATGAGAACCCGCCGCAGGCCACCAAGCCGTTGAATTCGCACAGATCCACACGGGCCCGGTGCAAGTCCGTCATGTGGACATCGCATGCTGCGAAACCGGCTGCGTCAAAAGCCGCAGCCATTTCGACGTGACCGTTTATGCCCTGTTCCCGAAGAACCGCGATTCGCGGTCGATTGACCGAACCCTTCGCGGCGCGCACCGGCATGTGTGGATCATAGGTCAACTTGAAACTGAGACCCGGGTCAGTGTCGTCGAGGATGTTGTCATATTCTTCCCTGGCACATTCAGGATTGTCGCGAAGCTCCTGCATCAGACAGGTCAGTTCAGACCATATCCGGTTCAACTCAGTCACCGAACGCGACATTAACTCGCGCCCGTTACTGCAGACAGTAATCACAGGCTTTCCGGTCGTCTCGCCGAGACGATGAGAGCAAGATGAAAGACCGTGACGCGCTAGAACAGCCATAACAGCATCAATCTTGCCGGCCTCGATCTGTAGAACGGCACCAAGCTCTTCACTGAACAGCGAAGCAAGTGACTCAGAACCCAGCTCACCAATTTCGAGCTCAGCACCAACTCTTCCCCCAATCGCCATTTCCACGACCGTTGTCAGCAATCCACCGTCAGATCGATCGTGATAAGCAAGCACCATGCCCGCTCCTATAAGATCCTGAACCGCCGCGAACAATGAGGCCAGCAGCCTCGGATCGTCCGCATCCGGACAATCGCCCCCCTGCCTGCCATACGCCCGGGCAAGTGCCGAGAAGCCGAGCCTGTTCTTTCCGCTGCCAAGGTCAATGAGGACCAGATGGGAACCGGCTATGCGTTTCAAATCTGGTGTTGCCGTGCTGCGCACATCAAGAACAGGAGCAAAAGAGCTGACTACCAGACTCATGGGCCCCGACATCTTCTCCTTCACGCCGTCGCTCGTCTCCCACAAAGTCCTCATCGATAGAGAGTCTTTTCCCACAGGAATGGACACCCCGAGCGCCGGACAGAATTCCATACCAATCGCCCTCACCGTATCGTAAAGATTCGCATCTTCCCCATCCTCGCCGCACGCGCACATCCAGTTTGCCGATAGCTTTACCTTGCCGATATCACCAATCCAGGACGAACATATGTTTGTAATCGCCTCTCCCACGGCCATGCGTCCAGAACCCGGAGCTGACACAAGCGCAATGTCGCTTCGTTCTCCGATCGCCATCGCCGAACCCCGATACGACTTGTATGAAATAGTGACAACTGCCGCGTCTGCTATGGGCGTTTGATATGGACCCACCATCTGGTCGCGCGCCGTCATTCCCATGACGGTCCTGTCCGCAATGGTCACCAGGAATGTCTTATTCGACACGGACGGCATCCTCAGGACTCTCTCCACTGCCTCCTCGAGAGCAATTCCGTTCAAGTCTATAGGACCATGCTCCTCGCGAAGCCGCTCCACACATCGCTGCATCTTGGGCGGCTTACCAAGGAGAACCTGCAATTCCATGTCGATTGGTGTGTTCTTGAAATGGTCGTCGCAAAGTCTCAGACGCCCGTCCCCGGTGGCCTCTCCTATCACCGCTGCCGGACACCGTTCCCTGGAACAGAGGGCCAGGAACCGGTCAAGCCCCTCTTCGTAAACCGCTAGCACATATCTTTCCTGCGCCTCGCAACACCAGATCTCCATCGGGCTCATCGA
>SPBP01000153.1 GCA_004525935.1 Lentisphaerales bacterium
ATATTGGGCCGCAATCAGACGTTCTAGTTTGCAAGCAGACCGTGAGGTGCATGATTTTAACCTAGTTCAACAGGCGAATATGCGGCAATGCAATGGCAGTGTGCGCTTGTTGTGACCAGAGCATAGAGGAGACGCGACCACCATGCAAGAGGGAATTGATAGAATAAGTGGGATCGACAGTAAAGCCGCGGAAGAGGAGTTCTGGGGCCGGTTCAAGCAGAAGATACGGGAGCAGGGAGTTGTAGAGAAGAATGTCGAGTGGTATGTGAAGCGAGCTTCCCAGTTTGTCGAGCGAGGGAAAGGTTTGAAGCTGAAAGAGCGGACCTCTGAGGACGTAAAGGCGTACGTGGTGAGAACCATTGACCGCTGGCGGCTGGAGGACTGGCAGATCAGTCAGCTCGTGGATTCGTTGAGAGTTCTTTTTGTTGAGATGGTGAAGGCGGAATGGGCGCGGTCTTTCCAGTGGGACAAGTGGAAGCAGCCACATCTCAACTTTCCGCACGAAACAGGGAGATATCTGGGCGAGCGGATGCCTCTTTATCGAAACGAGCCGGGCAGCGAGCGATTCAAAGATGCGATTGAGGGTTTGAAGGCGGTTGAAATGTACCGGCCGCTGCTGGACAGTCTTAGAGCGGAAATCAGGAGAAGACATTATTCGATCAGAACCGAACAGACCTATGAAGATTGGATCAAGCGATTCATCACGTTTCATGAATACCGGGATCCAAAGGATATGGGGGCGGCGGAGGTCAAGGAATACCTGAACTATCTTGCGGACGTCAGGCGTGTGGCGGCAAGTACACAGAACCAGGCTCTGAATGCCATGGTCTTTCTTTACAACAACATTCTCAAAGCGCCATTCGGGGACATGGGCGGATTCACGCACGCGAAGAGGCCGGCGCGACTGCCGGTAGTGCTGACACGCGATGAGGTGACGCGACTCCTGGGAGGTATGAGCGGGCAGTACGGGCTGATGGCAGGCCTGTTGTATGGCGCCGGCCTGCGGCTGATGGAGTGCGTGAGGTTACGAGTCAAGGATGTTGACTTTGAGATGGCACAGATTCTTGTGCGGGATGGAAAGGGACAGAAGGATAGAATTACGATGCTTCCACAGAAGTACATTGCTGCCCTGCGCGACCATCTTGTGAAAGTGAAAGCGCTTTATGAGTCCGACCTGGCGAACGGGGTGGCGGCGGTTTACATGTGGGAGTCGCTGGAGAGAAAGTTTCCGAAAGCCGGGAGAGAATGGGGCTGGCAGTATGTATTTCCGTCGGCATCATTCTCGACTGATCCAAGAAGCGGCAAGATACGGCGGCATCATATCAATGAAGGCGGGCTCCAGCGTGAAGTGAAGGCGGCGGCAAAGAAGGCCGGCCTGGTGAAACAAGTGAGCTGCCATACGCTGAGGCATTCATTTGCGACGCATCTCCTGGCCGCCAATATGGATATCAGGACTGTTCAGGAACTGCTCGGACACGCGGATGTCTCCACGACGATGATCTATACTCATGTCTTGAACAAGCCGGGCCTTGTGGTGAGAAGCCCGGCGGACATGACGGACTGAAGAGAGTTGCAGTTGAGACGCAATATGCGCGCTATACCACGTTAAACAGGTTATACGCTTGGCGAAGCGCGGCAACGAGATCACCGCCGGGCGTAAACTCGTGTCCGACATATAGATCGTAGCCGGTTTCGCTGATGGCGCGAGCGACGCCTGAATAGTTGATCTCCTGCATGTCGTCAAGATTGCCACGGCCCGGCACGCCGGCCGTGTGGAAATGACCGAAGTGCGCGATGTTATCGCGGATCGTGCGGATGAGATCCCCTTCCATGATCTGCATGTGGTAGATGTCGTAGAGAATCTTCACGCGCGGGCTGTTCACCTGCTCGCATACCGCGACCGCCCATGCCGTGTGATCACACTGGTGCCCCTTGTGATCCACCCTGGAGTTGAGTAGTTCCAGGTTCAGGTTCACGCCCTTCTGCTCTGCATACGGCGCAATCCGCTTTAAGCCCTCCGCGGTGTTGTTGATGCCTTCTTCATCAGTCAGCCCCGGGCGCCTGTCCCCGCTGAAGCAGATGATTCCTGGAATGCCGTTATCGGCCGCGACGTCAATGGCGACCTGCAGTTCGGTCTGGATCCTTGCATGATGCTCCCTCGCATTCAGCCCGCCACCCATGGGGGCTACGCCGATAAAGCTTGCCACCGCGAGCCGGTGCGCGGCGGCGGTTTTCATGAGTTGGGCAAAGTCATCGCCGCGCCCCCACAATTCCACGGCATCGAAGCCGATCTCCGCGACAATCTCGAAAAAAGCATCGAGTCCCATCTCTGCCGGTTTCAGCATGGGGATACACACTGCCTGCCTGATTGCCATGTTTCATTCTCCCTTCCGTGTCATGATCGCACTCGTTGTCCTTTGCCCTCGTGCCCGGCCGCGAATCTCAGTTCGAGGAGGAGGACGATTACGATTCATACGCACCCATATTTGCAGCGCTGTTTACGCAGTATAATGCACAACAAATCGCTTTGGCGGGGCACTTCCGGATACGGGACTCATGAGGCATGTTCACGGGGAATATGGTGTCTGAACAGGCTCGGCAAGTCAAGCGAGGGTGGTGAGAGGCGGCACGCGCGCCTGATTCCGGTACCAACCGGCAATTCTGCCCTCTAACCCGCTTGATACAGGCGCACCTCACCCGGCGCGCCCGCTCAGGCTTCCGCGTAAATGAAGGCGGCATCGCGACCCCAATACTATCGCATCCGGCGCATAGTTCATATGGTGCGGAACCGCACGCAAACCGGATATCTGGCCAACAGCCTGCGGGCCCGCCTCACAGAAGAACTCCGGGATGGACTCCAGGCACAAGGCTTAGAGGCGGTATACCGCCTCTAACTGGTGTTTGGGCACTTAACCGGCAGTATACCGCCTATTATATGTTGACATCATGCGTGGGTTTGTGGATAGTTTCGATGAAATGGGAGGTGTGCCATGGGTATCGCAGAGCTGAGCGACAGGGCCGCAATGGCGCTGATGGGGGAGCGCATCCAGAGAGAGCGGCTGAATCAGAATCTGACGCAGGAAGAGTTGGCTGAACGTGCGGGCATCGGCGTACGTACGGTTCGGTCTTTGGAAGCGGGACAGAAGCCGACTGTTGAGACGCTGATCCGGGCGCTCCGAGTTCTCGGCAGACTGGCGACCATTGATGCCTTTCTGCCGAACCCAGGACTCAGTCCCCTACAGTTGGCCAAGCTCCAGGGCCGTGAGCGACAAAGGGCGAGTGGGCGTCGGCAGGCGCCGAATAACAAGGATAGGGAGTAGACGAGAATGGCCAGTACTCGGAGAGTCGATGTGGCCACCGTGCGGCTCTGGTCCAGGGACGTGGGCGCGGTTGCGTGGGACGCTGAACGTGGCGTCGGTACGTTTGAATATGAACCCGACTTTGTCCGTCAGGGGCTCGAAATTGCGCCTCTGACCATGCCATTGCGCTCCGGCGTGGTGTCATTCCCCGAGCTGAACCGGGAGACCTACCACGGGTTACCGGGTCTCCTCGCCGACGCCTTGCCGGATCGGTTCGGAAACCGGATCATCGACGCCTGGCTCGCGCGGAAGGGACGGAGTGCGAGCGACTTCACGCCCGTCGAAAGACTCTGCTACATGGGGGTACGGGGCATGGGTGCATTGGAGTTCAAACCCGCAATTGGACCTCGGATATCGAAGGCAGTTCCCCTCGAAGTGGCCGAACTCACGCAACTCGTCAAAGACATCTTCTCTCACCGGACTGAGTGGGTCGTCAACCTGAAGGGAAGCAAGGCCGATGCGTTGAATACGATCATCCGCGTTGGTACGTCCGCAGGCGGGAACCGGGCGAAGGCTGTAATCTCATGGAACCCAAAGACCCACGAAGTGCGCTCCGGGCAGACAGACTTGCCGCCGGGCTTTGAACCGTGGATTTTGAAGTTCGACGGCGTGGCGGATAGAGCGCTGGGCGATCCGCGGGGCTTCGGGCGGGTGGAATATGCATACCACAAGATGGCGCTGAATGCCGGGATTTCAATGAGTCGCTGTGACCTTCTTGAGGAGCACGGGCGGGCGCACTTCATGACCAGGCGATTTGACCGTGACGCCGACGGCGGCAAGATCCATGTTCAGTCACTGTGCGCGCTGGCGCACTATGATTTCAACGCGGCCGGCGAATACAGCTATGAGCAGGCGCTCTCCTTGATTCAGCGACTCAACCTTGGGTATCCGGCCCTCGCAGAGATGTACCGGCGGATGGTCTTCAATATGGTAGCGCGAAACCAGGATGACCATACCCGCAACATTGCGTTCTTGATGGACAGTAATGGTACCTGGCGACTCGCACCGGCTTTCGACGTCGTGTGGGCCTACAACTCTAAGGGTTCGTGGACGAATCGCCACCAGATGACGGTCAACGGCAAACGTGATCACTTCGAGCGTGGAGATCTACTTGCCGTGTCTGAAAATTTCGGCGTCAAGGGCGCCGCGGAAATCGTCAATCAGGTGACAGGGGCTGTTGCGGCGTGGGGATCCATTGCCAGGGAGTGCGGCGTCGATTCGGCTTTGCTGAAGAAGATCGCCACGACACACAGGACCACACTGGCCGGCAAGTAACAGAACACCCATTCTCTCACCTCAGCGTGTCCTTGCCGGCCTATTGGCCGGTAAAGGAGCAGAATAGCTGCGTTATGGCACGGGACCTTTAACCGCGAACGCGTTTTCTTGTTCTCCGGGCAGGATTTTGTCAGTCTTGTCGTCCTGAGAAGATGGCTACCACGGATGACACGGATATCACTGATGTGAAAAGGTTGGATCAAATCATTTCTCGCTTCGCATCCCTGTTATCAGTGTAATCCCGCCTATATGGCGGGACACGTCCGTGGTTAGCAGTTGTAAGGAGTTCATGAAAGCCGACGCTCAACAGGAGAGGCCCGGGCATTCTGTGGTTGCGCTGACCATTGCCGGATCCGACAGTGGCGGCGGCGCGGGGATCCAGGCGGACATCCGGACCTTCGCAGCGTTTGATGTCTTCCCGACTTGTGCGATTACGTGCCTGACCGCACAGAATCCGGCCGAGGTTGCCGGCAGTCTGGCGGTTGACCCGGGGTTTGTTGCTTTGCAGGTGGAGACCGTGTGCCGAGCATTCCCCGTTGCCGCGGTCAAGACCGGCATGCTCTACTCGGCAGCAATCATTGAGGCCGTTGCAGATGTGCTTAAGGGTCTCGGCATTTCAAAGCTTGTCATTGATCCTGTCATGGTGGCGACGTCCGGCGCGCGCCTGCTGGCGGATGACGCACTTGAAGTGTTGCGTGGCAAGCTGATCCCGATGGCGGAAATCATTACTCCCAATATTCCCGAGGCGGCAGTATTGTGCGGGCATTCGATAGAGTCACATGCTGCCGCACGCGATGCCGCGCAGGAAATCGGAGAGCGGTTCAAGACCGCGTGCGTGGTAAAGGGCGGACATCTTCCACGTGCCGCGAAGCAGCCGATTACAGATTACCTGTTCGACGGCAGTGTGCTCATTGAGTTTTCGTCGGACCCGGTGGCGGCACTCGACACGCACGGTACCGGCTGTGTATTCTCGGCGGCACTGGCGGCGTGCCGGGCGAACGGATGTTCATTCTCCGAATCAGTGGAACTCGCACGGACCTTCGTTGCCGAAGCGCTGGCTACCGCCCGACCTGTCGGCAAACACGTTCCGATGAACCTGTCATCCATGACCCCGAGATGAACCGACTGCCGAAAGTCCCGACTTCATCGGTGCACGGCCTTCCGCCCAACGGGCCGAGCAGGAAATCGTTGCGGCGTCCTCTGCTGCCGGCTGCTGTTTGTTTTGTCGCAGGTACGTGGCTCGGGCTAACAACGCCTGTTTCCGTGACCCAACCACTAGCTGCGGCGTGTGTTCTGGTCGGGCTCTACCTGTTCGCCCGGCATCACGAACGCCGGACGCCCGACGTGACGACGGGCCGGAGGGTACACACGTCGTTTATAGCGCTTTCAGCCGCAATCGCCTGTGGCGCGTGTGCTCTTGCTGCATTCAGAACGGG
>SPBP01000277.1 GCA_004525935.1 Lentisphaerales bacterium
CGTCGGCTTCGCCTCGGCCCTCACATCGACTAAGCAGGTCGATTAAGCGTATCCGACGAAGGGTGGGATTACGTGTGCGAGTGAGTGTCTGCACACTTCCCTCCTACACTTCATCGATCCACTTCGTCTACACACTTACTCAGTTACGCTTAGACGACCCGCTTGATCGATCCAATCTTTCATGCCAACAAGGAATGTCCAAGTTTCAAGGTTGGAAAGCAGAATGCAGTCTCCTTGGTCATTGGATTTGAGTGTTGGATATTCGCTCTGATTCTTTCATAGCACTTTTGACACTAGCCGGCTCGACTTCTGCATCCTGCCGCCACAAAGTCTCCCCATTCCTCCGCCGCACACACCCATGACGAACCAGTCTGGCCGATCCGGATACAGATGCAAGCTCTTATCTTTCCTGGGAAATGATGGCGGTCGTCACCCTTGACTGGCACAACTTTGATGCTACAATTACATCTTTCACTGCTGTTCATATTCCGTTCTGAAGCAATACGATGTGACGAGCGTCCTATCTCAGGTCTACATCAGGCCGGCCAACCGGCATGGAGGTGCAGAATGACAGTCTCCGGTGATCGGCCAAGGGGCCGACATGGTTTATTCAGCCGTGCAGCTTTTGCATGTTTTGTTGCGGCATTTCTTGCTGCACTTCTGCCGGATTTTCTACCAGCCCAGACGTCCGAACAGGCTGCAGTCTCTTCCAACCTGATGATCAAATCCGGCTCTGTTCCTCCGGGCGAGACGACTGGCATAACATACGTTATCCCTGTCAAGGGCATGATCGAAAAGGGCCTGCTGACTTACGTTGTCCGCAAAGGACTCGCGGAAGCCGTCAGGGAAAATGCTGCCGCAGTCATCTTCGAAATGGATACCCCGGGAGGACTAGTCGAATCGGCCGAAGATATTGTCCGGCTCCTGATCGATCTTCCGCCGACCATAAGGACTTATACTCTTGTGAACAAGGATGCCCTCTCCGCCGGAGCATTCATCGCTATGGCTACCGATGAGATCTACATGACACCGGGCAGCAGAATCGGGGCGAGCGCCCTGGTCCTGCCATGGGGCGAGATTCCCGAAGGTGACATCAAGGAAAAGGCTTTGTCGGCCACCTACGCGCTTATCGCCCGTGCTGCAGAAGCAAAAGGCTATGACCCCAAACTGGTTGAAGCAATGATGCGCAAGGAAGCTGTATACAGCATCGGTGACGAGATCATCTGTCCTGCCGGTGAGTTGTTAACATTAACGGATGTTTCCGCACTGCGCATGGTCGGCGAAGGCGAAGAGGCCCGTCCCCTGCTGGCTGTCGGTGTCGTAAAGAATCTTGACGAACTTCTGGAGCTGACGGGCAGAGCAAAGACGAATGTGGTGATGCTCGAGATCACCTGGTCCGAGAAGCTTGCCCGCTGGATCGCGGCCCTTCGCATCCTCTTTCTGGCCGGCGGCTTGTTTGGTCTCTATATCGAAATCAAAACTCCGGGGTTCGGAGTGCCGGGAATACTTGGCTTACTTCTGTTGATAGTCTTCTTCTGGGGACACCTGGTTGCCGGTCTCGCAGGAATGGAGGAACTCCTTCTGTTTGCAGTCGGTGCTGTTCTGCTGGCGGTAGAGATTCTTCTCATCCCGGGCTTCGGGTTCGTCGGCATTGCGGGGATTCTATGCATGATTGGCGCTCTGATACTCGCCATGGTCCAGCATAATCCCGGGGCTCCCGCCTATCGTCTGCCGACAATGGATCTTCAGAGCTCGATGTTCTCGATGGCAGCTGCGATGGGTGTTACCGGTGGGCTGATTCTGGTGCTCGCCCGCTTCCTGCCCAAAAGCGCAATATTCCAGAGAATTGTTCTGGCCGAAACAAGCGCTCCCGGCGGCACCGACGATTCGGAGGCACACATCGGCATGACCGGTACGGCACTGACTCCCCTCCATCCCTCAGGCGCCGGCGAGTTTGGCGGAGCACGACTGTCAGTTGTAGCGCGCGGCGAATTCATTGATGCTGGGAGTCCTATTGTTATTGCTGAAACGCACGGAAACCGTATAGTGGTTGATCGAACCGATCATCCATAATCAGGAGTGACAGGTGACGACATGACAATGGCTTTCAGCATGTTGCTCGTAAGTGGAATCCTGTTGATCTGCCTGGAAATCTTTGTGCCCGGTGGAGTGCTGGGAGTACTAGGCGCCGTGGCGCTCATAGCGGCAATGATCGTCTCATTCGCAGCTTTCAGCGCCAACGCGGCCATGCTGGCATGCGTTGGAATAATCCTGCTGCTTGGGATTATGATCGTGTTGTGGATCCGCTACTTCCCCAAGTCTGGCATTGGCAAGGCCATGATGCTGTCAAAAACTGGAAGCGACTTCTATGCGGCCGAAGAAGGACTCGAAGCTCTTACGGGCCAGGAAGGTGAAACAGTGTCGGAACTCCGGCCGGCCGGATTCGCCATAATTGGCGGACGCAGAGTTGATGTTCTGACTGAAGGAGAAATGATCGCCAAGAAAACGCGCGTGCGGGTAACTCGCGTGGAGGGGAACAGGGTCGTCGTTCGAAAAGTAGACACGGAAAGCACGGCAACAATCGACAGTAAAGGAGCATAATTATGAATAAGGTGATAGGTGCGGTTCTCACGATTCTTGTTCTCCTGGTGGTAGTTATCCTCGGAATCTTCTTCCACTTCCTCGGAGTGTGGGTACGCGCGCTCATGTCAGGCGCCAGGGTCTCCATAGGACAACTCATCGGCATGAAGCTCCGTAAGGTGCAGCCTTCGTTGATTGTAGACGCCAGAATCCGGCTGGTTAAGGCCGGACTTACGCTCGACACGGAACCCCTTGAAGCCCACTTCCTGGCGGGCGGCGACGTGATAAACGTGGTGAACGCCCTCATAGCGGCGGATAAGGCGTCAATTGATCTTGGGTTCAAACAGGCCGCAGCAATCGATCTTGCCGGCCGGGACGTACTTGAGGCCGTCAGGACCAGCGTCAACCCGAAGGTTATCGATTGCCCTGGCGTCGGAACCGGCAGTGGCGGGACCGGCTATCTAGATGCAGTCGCCAAGGACGGCATTCGTTTGCTCGTCAAGGCACGCGTAACGGTTAGAGCAAATCTTGCCAGGCTAATTGGGGGCGCTGGTGAGGATACTATCATCGCCCGTGTCGGCCAGGGAATAGTAAGTGCAATAGGCTCTTCACAAACTTACAAGAACGTCCTTGAGAACCCCGATCATATCAGCCGCAAGGTCCTTGACAGCGGACTTGATGCCCAGACGGGGTTCGAGATAGTTTCCATTTACATAGCCGACATCAGCGTTGCCGGCGTGGCGGACGTCGCCAATGTCGGAGCGCAGCTCGAAACAGAGCGTGCCGAGGCGGATAAGAAGATGCGCCAGGCCGAGGCAGAGGGCCGCAGGGCAATGGCTGTTGCGTTCGAACAGGAAATGACCGCGCGCGTCCAGGAAATGCAGGCAAAGGTTGTCGAAGCTCAGGCAGAAGTCCCACGGGCCATGGCGCAGGCGTTCAGGGACGGAAATCTGGGGATCATGGATTTCTATCGGATGCAGAATATTGAGTCAGACACGTCGATGAGAAAGACTATCGCCGGCACAAAGGAAGAAGATAAGGGTGACAAACAATAATGTGTTACATCTCCCTCGTTAGCGCAGGAGGCGACCAGTTCGTCGTTTTCCTGGTCTTCGCGGTTATTGCTGTCGTGGTAAACGTCATCAAGAAGCTCGCGGGGCCACAGGAGGATGGCGGCACAACGGCTGTAGGAGGGGCTTCTTCCTACGCCGCGCCTGAAGACGAACTCCAGAAATTCCTCCAGAGCATTACAGGGGCACAAGCCAGGCCGGCTCCGGCCCCACCACCAGCACCCGCTCAGCCCGCTGTCCCTC
>SPBP01000109.1 GCA_004525935.1 Lentisphaerales bacterium
GTATGAGTGGCGATGAGCCTATGGGTGTTGAAGACGGGCTATTCGCGGTTAATCTTCTCTTCTCTCCATTCACCCATTGTTCGAAGTTCCTCTTCATCACGGTTTTCGTTGTTGATGCTGCTTGCTCATGTAGTAGCGCATCTGCTATGGACTTTCTGTCTTCGTGGCCTCTCTACGCTCACAGGATCAACAAAACCCTACAGAAGTGGAATGCGCCCTGGATGTCCCCTTGTTTGAGGACCAGACCCCGTCCCCCGCTCTCTTCGATGTCGGGGCTCCGTTGGGCAGGCGAGGACGATTACAGAGTCCGGCAAGTAATGACCAATTCCCAAGGTGTTGCCGAGGACGAGGACCGTTCGCTTCTCTCACTGAGGACGAAGACGATTACGATTCGTTTTCGGGAGTTACCTCCCGCTCCAGTTCACGAAGCTGATCGCGCAGCACCGCCGCACGTTCGAATTCAAGCGCCTCGGCGGCTTCGAGCATTTCCTGTTTCAACTCGTTGATGACAAGGCCCACATCATAATCCACACCAGCCTCTTTCACGACGCCACGCTCGACTCCCTCCTCTCCATCTTCTGAAAGCCGTAACGAATCCATTATCTCGCGGGTGATTGTGCGAGGTACAATATTATGGTCAGTGTTGTATTGTGCCTGCGCCTTTCTTCTGCGATTAGTGACGTCCAGCATGCGCCGGATAGAATCCGTGATTCGATCGGCATAGAGAATGACTTTCCCGTCCGCGTGCCGTGCCGCCCTGCCGGCGGTCTGGAGCAGTGAAGTCTCTGATCGAAGGAAGCCTTCCTTGTCGGCGTCCAGCACCGCTACCAGTGAGACTTCAGGAAGGTCGAGGCCTTCGCGCAACAGGTTAATGCCTACGAGACAATCGAAGTCGCCTTTGCGCAGGCCGCGCAATATGTCGACACGCTCAAGCGCCTGTATGCCCGAGTGGAGGTACCTCACCTTCAGCGCAGTGTCGCCGAGATAATCAGACAGATCTTCAGCGGTACGCTTCGTGAGTGTGGTAACCAGTACACGCTCACCACGTTCCGCATGAGCTTTGATCTCCTCGATAAGGTCGTCGATCTGCCCGGCCAGCGGTCTTACGTCGATAGGCGGATCGACAATTCCTGTAGGTCTCAGCACCTGTTCCACCGGCATGGATGATACCTCCAGCTCGAAAGGACCCGGTGTAGCGGTTGTAAACACGATTTGCCCCGTTGTCTTGAGAAATTCGTCAAAACACAGCGGCCTGTTGTCCTTCGCGGACGGCAACCTGAACCCGTATTCCACAAGCGTGCTTTTGCGGGCCTGATCCCCGTTGTACATTGCCCTGAGTTGAGGGAGTGTCGCGTGGGACTCGTCAATGATAGTGAGGTAAGGCTTTTCGAGGTAATCCAGCAACGTTGAAGAAGGTTCGCCCTGCGCTCTTCCGCTGAGATGTCCTGAGTAATTCTCGATGCCTGAGCAATACCCGATCTCTCTGAGCATCTCGAGGTCGTACATCGTGCGCATCTTGATCCGCTGTGCCTCCAGCAGCTTGCCGTTCTGCTCGAACCATCGTATGCGATCATCGAGCTCTTTCAGGATCCGGGACGAGGCTTCTTCGACCCGGCCCTGGGGCAGAACATAGTGTTTAGCAGGCGATATCATTACACTGTTCAGTTCCGCACCGACGCGACCGCTCACCGGATCAAGTTCCGCAATTCGTTCGACGGTATCACCGAAGAAATCCAGGCGGATGGCCTTCTTCTGGTACGCCGGAAATATATCAACAGTATCGCCGCGAACACGGAATGTGCCCGGGTCGTGTTCATAGTCATTTCTGGTGTACTGAATATCCACAACCTTCCTGAGGAACTCATCTCTCTCAAGGGTGTCACCTACCGCTGCCGCTGCCACCATTTCCCGGTAGTCCTCAGGAGAACCGAGTCCGTAGATGCAGGATACTGAGGCAATGACAATCACGTCGCGGCGCTGCAGTATGGAGTTGGTTGCCGAAAGACGCATTCTCTCAATCTCCCGGTTGATAGACGCATCTTTCTCGATATGAGTATCTGTCTGTGGTATGTAGGCTTCCGGCTGATAGTAATCGTAATAGCTGATGAAGTATTCGACGGCGTTTTCGGGGAAGAACGATTTGTATTCACCGTACAGTTGTGCGGCAAGAGTCTTGTTATGCGATATGACGATCGTCGGCATGTTTGCCCGGGCTATGACGTTAGCCATTGTGAAGGTCTTCCCGGATCCCGTTACTCCCTCAAGGATCTGGAAGCGCTCTCCAGCGGAGAGGCCTGAGCAGAGAGCTTCAATTGCTTCAGGTTGATCGCCGGTTGGCTTGTAAGGCGATTTGAGCTTGAATATGGAATCCATACTGAATTATCGCATGACGATGCCAGTGGCGGCAACCACAGTCAGGGACAGGTTTCAGGTGCACATGCTCGTCCTCGGCCTCGGCAGTTCGAGGTGGGCCGGGCTGTCCCATGCACCAGAGTCCGTCAGCCGACGGACACGGTGCAGGGCAAGCTCAGCACGGTCACCAACAGCTTCTATCACTAGACCAAAAGATCGAGGACGAGGACGATTACGAGACGGTACGCCTGGCAGCTAGATGTCCGCCGTGGGCGGATCGGCCTCTGGCGGAAAACCTGACACCTGACACCCGAAACCTGAACCCGGTCTCTACAGGGTCAGCATGCGGTCCAGGGCGATGCGTGCGGAAGCTGCAATGCGTTCGGGAACGCGGATCCGGGCCGCTTCGGGCCAGGTCTCAAGCAGTTGGTGAAGATTCGACTCGGTGATCTTGTGCATGTTGGGACACATCGAGTACCACAGGGCCTTGATCGTCACCCTCCCCTGCTGCTCATCCGCGAGGCGCTGGACCAGGTGTGCCTCTGTGCCGATCACGATTCTTGAGCCATCTGCGGCATCCTGAACGTACTTGATAATCTGGGAGGTTGAACCAGATGCGTCGGCAAGCCGAAGAACTTCATGTGGAGTTTCGGGATGCACGATTATCTTTGCGTCCGGTAGTTCCTTGCGCACATTTTGTATGTTCTCTGCCGAGAAGAGCGTGTGCACGTGGCAGAAGCCCTTCCAGACTATCACGCGAGCCCTGCGTATAGAGGCCTGTGAGAGTCCTCCGTTCCCGGCCGCGGGATCGAACACCGCAATATCGTCCGGTTCCAAGCCGAGTTGAAATGCCGTATTGGTTCCCAGATGTTCGTCCGGCAGAAAGAATACGCGTTTCTTCTGCTCGAGGACCCACTGGAATACCCTTCCGCAGTTACTGGAAGTGCAGGCACTTCCGCCCCGATCTCCACACAATGCCTTGATTTCAGCCGAGCTGTTTACGTAGACCACCGGCAACCATTCGTCACTGGCGGCCGTCTGCAGCTGGTTCCATGCCAGCTCCACCTCGTCGCGCCATGCCATATCGGCCATCGGACAGCCCGCATCCGGGCGGGGCATGTAGACAGCCTGCTCAGGTGCCGTGAGGATATCGGCTGATTCGGCCATAAAGTGAACACCGCAGAACACGATGCGTTCTGCATTTCCGGCTGATGCTGCATGGCGCGAGAGTTCCAGCGAATCGCCGATTGCATCCGCATGCCTCAGCACCTCAGGACGCTGGTAATGGTGTCCGAGAATAAGGAGCCGATCTCCCTGCTCCTTTCTGAATGCCTCAATGCGGTCACTGGTCTCAGTCATGGCGAGAGTTTACCACGTTGTATGTCCGGGCCAAGTCAGATTCCGGCACGACGAATTACTTCGAAGCCTCGAAGATCGGCTCTCCGGCCATGCTTGTCTGCTCAAATGCTTTGGGATGAATATCCCCGCACGCTTCATCCGCATCGCAGGCGAGCCAGAGCAATTCAGCGTGCCCCGGGCTCAGGGCGGCCGTCACCGACCTGGAAAGCGTGAAAGAAATAGCGGTAAGTGCGTCAGGTGCTGAGTCGATTGGGGCATACCAACACTTCGGCCATTTCCTGTCCTCCCCTTCTTTCCATGGGCGTCTGGCCATCGCTTTAAGTGCCAGGACGGCGGTTCCTTTTTCACTTGTCGCGGCTATTCGGAGAGCGAAGAACTCCTGACATCGACTGTTTCGCGGTGCCGCCGCTTGCCTTTGCAGCATGCATGTCATAATCTTGCATTCAGACAAGAGCAGGAGTTTCTGTATGAAAATAGGTTGCTGTCGATTGCATCATCGGTCTGTGAAGTCACGCGGGATGTTGTGTCTGTCGGGTTTCGCATCAGATTGTTTCATCCGGCTCTTTGTTCTGTGTTTGGTTGTTCCGGGTATTCTACTCGTAGGCGGGGGCTGCAAGCATACGGCAGTGGCGAGTTTCGCAACTGATGCCGGTTCGCCGGCGTCCTCCCACGGCGATCTTAGCCCTGCCCCGTGGACGAACCTTGATTTCGCGAATGAACCGGATGACTTTCGCTTTGCTATTGTCGCGGACCGTTGCGGAGGCGAGCGTCCTGGTGTTTTTTTGGACGCGTTGAATAAGTTGAGCCTCTTGCGTCCGGAATTCGTGATGGCTGTCGGGGATCTTATCGAGGGATACAGCGAGGACGAGGCCGTTGTTCAGGGAATGTGGCAAGAGCTGACCGATATGGTCTCGCGCCTCCAGATGCCATTCTTCAAGGTCCCGGGTAATCATGATGTGACGAATCCCACACAGGATATTGTATGGGATAGACTGTTCGGTAATCGTTACTACTGGTTCGAGTACAAAGGGGTTCTCTTCCTGTGTCTTAACTCACAGGATAATGACAGTCGGCAAGGTCTTAGCCCGGCCCAGGTAGCATGGGCACAGGATGTGCTCGCGCAACATGCCGACGCTCGATGGACGTTCGTCTTCATGCATAAGCCGCTCTGGGTGTATGAAGAAGGCGACACGGAAACAAGCCGCAAAACGATAAAGGACAAGAAGGACACTGGCTTCGGCGCGATCGAAAGCGCACTGGCAGGTCGCAATTACACAGTGTTCGCCGGTCATTTCCACCAATACGCCAAATTCATTCGTAACGGGCAGCGGTATTACATTCTTGCTTCGACCGGCGGTGGAAGCAGTCTCTCGGGGCCGGAACATGGTGAGTTCGATCATGTCGTCTGGATATCCATGCAGCCTGACGGGCCATCGGTCGTCAACCTGGAGCTGGATGGCATATTGCGCGATGATATCTTCACAGAGAAACACCTGCTAGCCGCGCGCGATATCAAGTTCCAGGATGCGCCACCGACTAAGGGAGCGCCGGCAATGTCCATGACGCTGCCGTTCGTGTGGACGAATCCTTTCCCGCAGACTGTCAGCATGGAGCTCACCTGGGCGAATGGATCAGGGCCCGCATGGACCGTGACGCCTCTGTCCGTGGCTGAGGAGTTGGCGCCGGGGGGCGTGATAGAGTGTGAATTCGAAGCTGCCGCAAGCAGGTCGGATTCGGGAATTGTTCCGATGCCCGTCATGCGCGCCAGCCTGACAGGGTCAAACCGCTTGTCTTTAGAAAAGACTATTGCCCTACCGTTCGACGCTAAATCCTACTTCCTCGACAGGCTACCGGAAATACAGTGTCAGAAGGTGGACGGTGCGGTCAAGGTGGACGGGCTTCTAGATGATCAAGCATGGCGGCGTTCTCCTGACACGACAAACATGACAGTGAGGACGCTTGACGGCAATCCGAGCGTAGCCACCGGTTTCTGGGTCAGCCACGACACTGAGAATCTGTATGTTGCGGCGAGGTGCAGTGAGCCGAACCTGCCAGGGCTGGTCACAACGGCTACCGAACGCGACGGTCACTGCTGGGAAGATGACTCAGTTGAGATCTTCGTTGCCACCGATGAAGACCGCAAGATGTACTACCAGTTCATTGTCACAGCGTCAGGCGTCCTGTATGACGGCAAGATTCGTGATAGTCAATGGAACGGTGAGTGTGCATGGGCAACAGGTCGCGAGGAGGCTGCATGGACTCTGGAGATGGCCATTCCATGGAAGACGATCGGACTCACGCCCCCCGCGTCGAATAGCCGGTTAGGTTTGGAACTGGTCCGCACACGTGTGCAGAGCGGCAGAGAAATGCTCCAGTGGGCTCCATCTCCAGATGACAACCACAACACCACGCTGTTTGGTTACCTGTGTTTCGATTGAAACACTCGGCTTAGTATGGAAAGACCTCTTCTACGTAGTAACAAATAATAACATATATGTTGTCTTTTGTTACCAAGGTAGACATTCTGTCTCTCGAATACAAGGACGATACTTGAGGAACCGCGAATGACACCTGAGAAACAGAACGAAGTAGAGCACATACAAAGGCTTATTGCCCGGCATGTAGCAACACATCCTGTGGGACGCAATCTGGCCCTCATCGGTGGATTCAGGTATCGCTTTCTCGATAACAGCATCCGCACTTCAGACGACATTGATTATCACTGGGCTGGCGACCTTGAGGAAAAACAAAGAGGACTGATAGATTCTTGCCGTCGTGTTTTGCTCGGCGAAATATCCAGGCTTCTTGGCTATTCCGGAAGAGCGGATGCTCGCACCGGGCCGGATGCAGACTCCCCAGTTGTGCGAATCGTGGACCTCTCGTTCTGGAAGGATGATGTGCCGGACAGCAGGATAGAAATCCCTGTTGAAGTCACACGTATTGCCTGTGCGGATCCAGTTGCAGTTCGCACTTCAGGAGGAACGATATATGCAACGGCTTCGGAAGCAGACATGATCGAGAGTAAAGTTATCGCCATTCTTGGCAGGATAACGGTGATGCATCGTGACATTGTGGATGTTTTCCTTTTTGAGAGCCGCTTCCTTCCGGATTCAGCTCAAAGACTGAAGTCAAAACTTGATGCGCTACGGATAAATGATGTCCAGATGCAAGAAAGGATGCGAGATCTGCATGAGCGCTCGGATTACCACTCCCGGGCTACACAGGAGGTAATTGACACGCAGCTCGATTCAGGAGGAGCCGCTCAGCTGAATGATAGCGGTGGCGGGAAAATGGTTCTGGATCGAGTTATGAGGATACTGAATCAGTATATCGGTTTGGAGAAGGCAAATGAAAGCGATTGATTGGCAGCAGACTCTGCAAGAACAGCGTGACAAATACCGTAAAGTTGTTTTTACGCCGACTGAACTGTCCAACATTTCCTGCGCGGACCCCAAGTCTCTCAACATGTCGCTTTTGCGATTAGTAAAGCGCGGAGTCATACAGCAGTATACGAAAGGTCGATATGGCATGCCTGGAGCGGTCAGGATTGAGGATCTGGTGCCCTCTATTGATCCCTCGGCATATCTCACGGGAATGTATGCTCTTTACCGGCATCAGATGATCACACAGGTGCCGAGCGAGATATCGTGTTTTACCAATCACAGGCATAATCGATCAAGAGTACGGGTTACGCCCCTGGGGCGCATTGTCTTTGTATGTGTGACCAGTTCGATCTATTCATATCCGGTCGACACTGCCGTCGCGTCACCGGAACAAGCCATAAGTGATTTTGTTCATCTGTGCCGAAAGCGGGGTGTTTCAACAACTGACATTGTGACGTTCCGAAATCTGGATCGCCTCAATTCTCACCTGCTTCAGGCCTGCCTGAAGAAACATGCAGCCACTGTTAAGCGTGAGATGGAACGCATCCTTCGGCATTCTGGCTAGACAAAGGATGCGCGTAGTGCATTGCGAACGTGCTTGACCTGACGTGAGTTGCGGGAACCGTGTTGCAGTGGCGTACCAGGCAGGACTCGAACCTGCAACCTTCTGATCCGTAGTCAGAGACAAACCCTTGCCAGCATTGACTATTCTGAATACTGCTATCCTTTTGATATTGACACCCCGCCCCGGTTGCGCGATAGTTGCGCCATTATCGGACAACACAAGCCGAGAGGGGGCAACGATGAAGACGCGCAAAGGATGGCTGGTGAAGCGGGGCAAGACCTATCAC
>SPBP01000026.1 GCA_004525935.1 Lentisphaerales bacterium
ACCTGCTCGGGTGTGCGAAGATTCGTGGACAGAAATAGTTCTTAGCGCCTGCCGCTGGTGGAAAACCTGACACCTGACACCCGACACCCGACACCTTGCACCTTGCACCTTGCACCCTTAACACGGTATAAGAGCCACATGATTAATACTTCTTCGAGCTTTGTTCCGGTTGACCGCGAGCTATCCGCCTGGATCAGGCTGGCATTTGAGTCTGCATATCCTGAAGCCGGATCGGTTTTGGCCCGGATATCAACTGTCCCCACGATGTCCCCGGAATTCGGCGACTATCAGTGCAACGACGCCATGAACCTTGCGCGGGCCCTGAAGATCAAGCCCCGGGTCATCGCGGAACGACTTATTGCAGTTGCCGGGCCGCACCCCGGAGTTGCACGGATGGAAATCGCGGGGCCTGGCTTCGTGAATGTCTTCCTGGAAGACTCCTGGATATCGGATCGACTGGCAGCGATGGCCGGAGCCGGCGGGCTCGGCCTGCCTTCGGATGGCGCAGGAAAGACGGTTATTGTCGACTACTCGAGTCCGAATGTGGCCAAGCCGATGCATATTGGCCACATAAGGTCCACCGTTATTGGCAATTCCCTCTACCGTATTCATAGCGCGTTGGGTTACCGAACCGTGTCGGACAATCACATAGGGGATTGGGGTACCCAGTTTGGAATCATCATAATGGGCTATCGCCACTTCCTCGATCAGAAAGCCCTTGAGACGTCACCAATCGAGGAGTTGGAGCGCGTATACGTGAAGAGCTATGAGAAGAGCCGCGAGGATGCTGATTGGCTCAATGAATGCAGGCGGGAGCTTGTCAAGCTGCAGTCTGGCGACGAACAGAACGTGGCCCTCTGGAAGGATTTCGTTGCCTTGAGTCTTCGTGAGTTCGAAGGGATATACAGGCGGCTTGGTGTGTCTTTCGACATTGTTCGAGGCGAGAGCTATTACAGGGACAAACTTGCAGGGGTGGTGCGGCAGCTTGAAGAGAAGGAGTTGGCCCGGGAAAGTGAGGGGGCCATGGTGGTGTTCATGGAAGAGGATAAGCTGCCCCCGTGCATTGTCAGGAAGAGCGATGGCGGTTACAACTATGCCTCGAGCGATCTGGCAACTGTTGCATCGCGGGTGGATGAGTTCGGCCCGGACCGGATCATCTACGTGACGGATGAGCGGCAGCAACTTCACTTCAGGCAGATATTCGCAATTTCCAGGAAGTTGGGGTGCTCAGTGTCGCTTGAGCATGTCTGGTTCGGCCTGATGCGTTTGCCGGAAGGCACGTTCTCGACCAGGGAAGGAAATGTCATCAAACTTGAACGGCTTCTTGACGAAGCTGAATCTCGTGCGCTTGCAATTGTCACGGCATCCAGCCCTGATATGCCGGAGGAACGACGGCGTGAAGTTGCGCGAGTTGTGGGCATCGGTGCCATTAAGTACGCCGATCTCAGTCAGAATCCGCAGACTACTGTGACGTTCACGTGGGAGAAGGCACTGGCGCTTGACGGGAATTCCGGTCCCTACCTGCAGTACGCATACGCACGAATTGCCAGTGTGCGTGACAAGTTCGCTGAGCGGTTCCCGGGCATTGATCCCGATGGATTTCCGATAGTATTTACTCAGCAAATTGAAAGAACGCTCGCTTTGAAACTCCTGAAATTTCCCGAGGCCGTTACGCGTGCCGCGCAGGCCTGCAAGCCCAGCACTGTTGCGGACTACCTTTATGATCTCGCTCAGTCATATAGTACGTTCTACCAGAACGTGCCGTTCCTGAAGGCAGAGGATGGTGTCAGAGAATCGCGCGTGCGACTGTGTGGCATAACGGCCAAGGTACTCAAGAGCGGCCTGGACCTGCTCGGTATCGAAACGCAGGAACGCATCTGAAGAACTGCCGCTGTGTGAGTGTGTGTGGAACCAACTTCAAGATTGAATACTGGAAAAAGGAATTATCTCAGCTGGTCCTGCGGTCCCAGGGGCCTAGTGGTAAGTATACCCGCTGTTCCCGATGAACTCACGCAGGAGCGAATCACGTGGTATCACTGAGTCGTCGGATACTTTCATCAGAGGCTGCAGGAGTTCTCGAACCCGCCTGGCCCTGATATATGCGTCCTGTCGTCCGGGGTCATCCTTGAACTTCTCGATTGCTTTCGAGAAGAAACTGAAAAGTCTAGCCTTGAGCACCGGCAACTCGTAGGGAAGAGCCGAGTTGATAACACAATCCGAAGTGTTGATGAACGGGATTATATGCGTCAATTCGCTCGTCCGCACGTAGTGCCAGTGAGTGAGCGTCTGAATCGGTTTCAGGTTCCGGTGATGCTGATCCCTGACCATGCGCCTGAGAAGGCGGTTGTCGGCCCATCTCATGAATGTGCCGTCAGCGGTGCGGAATTGCCCGAGCGTTTCAATGTAGAATCGGAATTTGCAGGCATCGGGTATGCCGCCCGTCATTCCCTTGTAAAGACCATGAAGACTGTCTATCAACAAGACCTCGTTCTTCGCGAGTGAGAAGCGCTCCGCATTCGGTATCTGCTTTCCGCTCTTGAAGTCATAATGCGGCATGTCGATTGTCTTGCCGTCAAGAAGATCTTGGAGGTGCCTGTTGATCAGCTCGAGATCCAGTGCATGGGGAGTCTCGTAGTCATGGTCGCCGAATTCGTCCTTCGGGTGCTTGTCGAGATCGAAGAAATAGTTGTCGATATTGATAGTCTTAAGCCTGGTATTCAGTTTGGCAAGACCTTCGCCGATCTTGATGGTCGTTGTGGTCTTGCCGGACGAGGATGGACCGGCGACAATAACGACTCTGACCTGCTTCAATCTTGCTGCCAACTTCTCGATAGCGACGGTGATTTCCTCGTGGTAACGGCTCTCACTCGCACGTACGAGTTCAGGGAAACCACCTTCTGCGATGAGAGAATTGATGGAACCAATTGAATCGCAGCGATGATTAATGTTCCAGAGAAGCACTTCGTAGATCTTCTTGTAAGGCACAATGTCGCTCATCTCGAAGGGCTGTGAACGCTGGGCGCGGAGCTGTGCACGCTGGTGGCGATAAACGATGTAATTATGCGCTATCTTTGTGAGCCGTGATACCATCAACGTATTCTCTACAATGTCCTGAATGTCTTCGACGCTGGGCATGGTATCGTCAGAGTAGGTCTTAAGCAGGATCTGCTCGGCTCTGCGGGCCGCCTGGTCGGCGAGTTGTCGGTTGGGATTGCCGGTGGATAGAGTGGCCTTGAAGATTGCGTTGGCAATCCGGTCACGGCTGTATTTCACAATACTGCCGTCGCGTCTAATTATCCTTGATATGGACAGAGTGTCGGCCATCTGAGCCCCACAGTTTTCTGTATGCACCCCTGAGCCAGAGGATAATCTACCCGTAGTGGCGTTGCAGTCAAGACTGCCGTGCAGTACGTCTTGTCCTTCTCAGGGCTTGCGCAACCGAATTGCCGTATGGTATGTGAAGTGATCATCATAGAGAAAGGTGGGAACAATGGCGGAACGGAAAAGATTGCGAATACAGCCGGCTGACTTGCTCTACCTGGTTGCGCTCGTGTGCCTGGTTGCGGGTGTGTTTCTGGCTGCACGGCGTTCAAAGGTGGGTGTCGTAGACTTCGCAAAGGTCGCGGCGGAAGTTGGGTTTGAGGAACAGCTCGCGCTGAACAGCGTTCGCTGGCGTAACGAGGCTGCGGCGAAGTCACAGGAGTTGGTTGCCGAATTTCAGGAGACACGGATAGCGCTGCAGGAAGAAATGGCGAGTGCAGGAACCGAGGACGAGAAGACGGAGTTCCAGGTCGATCTTGCGGCAAGGCAGCGAAGGCTTGAGGGAAGCTTGCGACAGATCAGTAGAGAAATAGTCGAGCAGGGCCAGCAGCAGGTTATGGAATTCAGGAAACGGCTCAGCCCGATTATTGCGGATATTGCGAGGAAGAAGCGGATGGACATTGTCGTGGATTCTTCAAGCTCCTCTATGCTCTACTGCAATGGAAAGGTCGATATGACCGCGGCCGTAGTAGATGCTGCGACTGAGGCATTCGCGGGAGAGGCAGGAGGCGGCGGGGAGCAGGCGGACGGAAACGTCGACGGCTTGTCAGATCCTCCGCCTGAGGTCACGATCGCCCCGTAGGCGCGTCGTTCTGTGTAACTGAGCGATGGTTGCATCAGGATGGGCAGGTGAATGTCTGGATTCGTCTGGGACGACGGTGTCAGATGCGTGCGGTCGCCATGCTCAGTTGCTGGCTCTGCCTGCTTTCCCCTTGAAAGAACGATTGCCGTGGCGTAACCTCGTACGTGTATGTTGACTTCTGATAAACATAAGAAGGAGGCTTGGCTATGACTGCAAGAAATCCGGGTTCGAGTCG
Source organism: Lentisphaerales bacterium (assembly GCA_004525935.1). GTDB lineage: Bacteria > Verrucomicrobiota > Kiritimatiellia > SPBP01 > SPBP01 > SPBP01. Next base: position 4,359 of record SPBP01000026.1, read on the forward strand.
GTGGATAGGGGAGATGCCAAAGATTGGAATTCGTCCAACCATCGACGGTCGGCGCGGAGGTGTTCGGGAGGCGCTTGAGGACCAGACCATGGAAATGGCGAAGTCAGTTGCGAAACTGATTTCGAGCAATGTGCGTTATCCTGACGGGCAAATGGTCGAATGCATCATTGCGGATCGGTGTATCGGCGGGGCTGCCGAAGCGGCGATGGCCGCAGACAAGTTCGTAAAGGCCGGCGTAGGAGTCTCACTGACTGTCACACGCTGCTGGTGTTACGGTTCAGAGACGATGGACATGGATCCGCTTCTGCCGAAAGCGGTCTGGGGTTTCAATGGTACGGAACGGCCCGGTGCAGTGTACCTCGCTGCCGTGCTGGCAGGGTACAACCAGAAGGGACTTCCTGCATTCGGGATATACGGGCGGGATGTGCAGGACGCCGGTGACAGGAAGATACCCGATGATGTTAAGACGAAGATTCTTCGCTTTGTCCGGGCCGGGTTAGCCGTTTCGATAATGCGAGGGAAGTCATATCTGTCGATGGGCGGTGTGTCGATGGGCATTGCCGGATCCATTGTGGACCAGTCACTTTTTAGTGATTACCTGGGCATGCGGGTAGAGACAATTGATTCAACGGAATTTGTTCGTCGGATGGACCGCGGAATATACGATGCGTCTGAATACGATAGGGCCCACAAATGGGTGAAGGCAAACTGTAATGAAGGCCCGGATCTCAATCCTCGCAAGAAACGCAGGAGTCGTGCGCAGTTGGAGAAGGACTGGGAAACCTGCGTTAAGATGACGCTTATCGCACGAGACCTGATGGTGGGTAATCCTGTTCTTGAGAAGATGGGATATGGTGAAGAAGCACTCGGGCATAACGCTATAGCAGCGGGTTTCCAGGGTCAGCGTCAGTGGACCGATCATTACCCGAATGGCGATTTCCTCGAAACCATTCTGAACACGTCGTTCGACTGGAACGGAATAAGGGCGCCATACATCGTAGCCACCGAGAATGATTGTCTGAACGGCATTTGCATGCTCTTCGGCAATCTACTCACGAACACTTCACAGATATTCGCTGACGTTCGGACGTATTGGAGTCCTGCGGCGGTCAAGCGAGTTGCGGGCCACAAACTGACAGGTAAGGCCGATGGTGGCATCCTGCACCTCATCAATTCCGGCCCCGCGGCTCTTGAGGGTACTGGCCAGCATACAGCAGGGGGCAAGCCTGTGATAAAGCCGTTCTGGGAACTGACACAGGCTGAGATCAAGAGATGCCTGCGCTCTACCAGGTGGCATCCTGCCTCGCTCGAATACTTCCCGGGCGGCGGATTCTCGGTGTCATATGCCACGCGTGGTGGCATGCCGGTGACAATGAGCCGGGTCAATATGATCAAAGGGCTCGGCCCGACGCTGCAGATTGCAGAAGGATGGACTATTGATCTTCCTCGCAAGGCCCATGTTGCTCTGGACGAACGGACCAGTCCAACATGGCCGACGACGTGGTTTGCACCACGCTGTGACGGGAGAGGCCCGTTCAGGGATGCATACACGGTAATGAACAACTGGGGGGCTAACCACGGTTCGTTCAGCTATGGCCATGTTGGAGCCGATCTCATAACACTTGCCTCTATGCTCCGGATTCCGGTTTGCATGCACAACGTCGGCGAACAGAACATCTACAGGCCGAGTGCCTGGACTGCGTTCGGTGCCAATGATCCGCAGGGCGCAGATTTCAGGGCATGCGCAAACTTCGGATCAATCTACGGCTGAGAACGGGACCAACTGATAGAGGATAGAAGATAGATGAAGGGGAACTGCCTGTGTGGGGGTATGGGAGTGTGGGAGTCCGAATCGTCCTCGTCCTCGAATGTAGAATATGGTGTCAGGTGTCAGGAATGAATAACATCCTCCCGTAGCCGCCTTCGTCCCCCGTCTCCACCATGGAGGTCGGGGCACTACGGCGTGTCAGGGAGACGCCCTTCGACAAGCTCAGGGACTTTGTCAGAGGGGCAGAGACCGCAGAGGACAGCGGGACCAGCTGAGATAATTCCTTTTTCCAGTATTCAATGTTGAAGTTGGTTCCACACTCACACACCCACACACCCACACATGGGTGTTTCCCGCCACCTGACAATAGAGATCCGAGGACGAGGACGATTCATCCCGCCACCCGATCGTGCGCATTTATGATTGACTTACTTCACATTCTAGCTATATTCGATCACAATCAATCATACAGCGTGATAGGGGTGCCGCGGGATGACGACGAGGCGACAGGGAAATCTTGTTCCGGAGAGGCGGGAGCGAATCCGGAATATGTTGCGCCGAAATCGGGTGATACGGGTTGACGAGCTCTGTCGTAGTCTGAAGGTATCGCCTGCCACGGCGAGACGGGACCTGGAGGCTATTGAAGCCGAGGGTAGGATCCGGCGGGTTCATGGAGGGGCAGTGAGCGTCAGGACAAGGCTCGATGAGCCGATGTTTGACGACAAGACCTCAATAGCAGCGAGGGAGAAACGGCGCATTGCCGAGGCAGGTGCGGCGCTGATAGACACAGGCGATACTGTGTTCCTGGACGGGGGAAGCACGGTCCTGGAGCTGGCGCGGCTGATTGCTGAACGGGATGACATCACTGCGGTCACAAATTCGCTTCGGGCTGCAATTGAGCTTGCTGGCACCGGGCCTCGGCTGATTCTTGTGGGTGGTGAACTCCGACGGCTCAGTCAGACGATGGTGGGCTCCCTGACACAGCCGTTGCTAGAAAGAATTCACGTTGACAAGGCTTTCCTGGGCACCATGGGTTTCTCGCTGGATCATGGGTTGACAACCACCGATCCTGAAGAAGCCATGACAAAGTACCAGGTGGCACGACGCGCGAAGACGGCTGTATTACTGACAGACTCCAGCAAGCTGGGGGAAGTGTCGTTTGCCGGTTCGGGTGAGGTGGAGGACATAGACATCCTGGTTACCGACACGAAGGCGGAGAAGACTTTTGTTAAGAATGCACGAAAGAGGGGAATTCGAGTAATTATGGTATAGGCCAGGAGGAATCCAAGTGCCTTGCCCAGAAAGGAGCAATACCGATGGCGATGAAATATCCAAACTACCTGAGCGATACGAGGCCGGACGTGACTCCGTTCGAAATCGATTGCGGGAAGATCCCCGCGTATGTTTACAGGGATTCATTGAAAGGGGAGATTGATAGTGGTCGCCTGACAGCCGCCGACGCAATTGCTTTGCTTGAAGACATGCTGATTATCCGGGAACTTGAGCAGATGATCGTTACGGTCCGTTCCGGCATGTACGATCCGATCAAGAACTTTGACTATCGTGGTCCAACGCATGTGTCAATCGGGCAGGAAGCAACGTCTGTCGGAGCCTGCAGTGGATTGGCAGCAACCGACAAGATCACGACCACCCACAGGGGGCACGGCGACAGCCTGGCCAAGGGTACCGTGGTCATCCGCACTCTGGATGATGAGGAGCTCAGGAAACGTGTTCCGTTATCCAAGGCGCAAACCAGGGAAGCACTGCTGGAGGATGCACTGGAAGAGCACGTCTACAGGACGATTGCCGAACTATTCGGAAAAGAGGACGGGTATTGCAAAGGGCGAGGCGGCGGGATGCACATAGCAGATTTCTCCGTGGGCCACCTGGGAGCGAATGCGATTGTCGGCGGCGGGGTTCCTATTGCAACAGGTGCAGCCCTTGCTCAGCGATATCTCAAGAGCGGCGCGGCTACCTGTTGCTTTGCCGGCGACGGCGCATACGCGAATGGCGTGGTCCTGGAATCGCTGAATTTTGCTGCGCAGCACCAGTTCACGAATGAGCTTGCCGGTGAGCTGAAGTTCGGGCTGCCGATCATATTCTTTATCACAAACAATCATTACGGGATGACCCACCGCAGTAACGATGAGGTCATGGGCGTTTCGAACCTTGCCCGGCGAGCGGCGGGATTCTCGGACGATAACATGCATGCCGAAGTGGTAAATGGTATGGATGTCCTGGCCGTGCGCGACGCGGTTATGCGGGCGTCTGAGAAATGCAGGAATGGCGAAGGACCATGCCTGCTGGATGTCAGCACGTACAGGTACTATGGACATTCGTTGAGTGATCCGCGTAACGAGTACCGGACTCGTGAAGAGGAGGCTTCCTGGAAAGAGACGGATCCGATCGAGCGGTTGAAGACGCAGATTCTTGACCTGGGGATCGCCAGTCAATCCGATCTTGAAGCCGTCGAAGAAAGGGTGCGCCAGCGGAATGCGAGGGCGGGGGTCAGGGCGGCGAAGGCCGCGGACCCGTTGGCCGAGGATGTCATAAAGTACATGTACACTGATAGTACCTCGGAAGAGCTGCCGTCCCGAACGCCGTCGACGCAAATCATTATTGCTCTGCCGGAGATTAAACGAAAAGATGGCAAATTGACCTATCGCGACGCGATCAAGGAAGCCCTTGTTGAGGAAATGGCTCGGGACTCGCGAGTGATACTCTACGGCGAGGATGTGGCCGATTACGGCGGCGCTTTCAAGGGGACCAAGGGGTTGCTTGAAGCATTTGGTCGCGATCGTGTTTTCAACACGCCCATTTCGGAGGCCTGCATCTGCGGAAGCGCAGTCGGTGCGGCCATGGCGGGACTCAGGCCAGTCGTCGAATTGATGTACATGGACTTCTCGCTGATGGCATCCGACCAGATTTCGAATCAGGCCGCAAAATGGCACTACATGTCAGGTGCGCAGATTGAAGTCCCGCTTGTGGTGCGTGCCTCAGTAGGCGGCGGCAAGGGATACGGCGGACAACATTCGCAGACTCTTGAGTCGATCTTCGCACATATACCCGGGATGTATGTTGTCTACCCGGCAACACCATACGATGCGAAGGGCCTCCTGAAATCTGCCATCCGGGATAATAACCCGGTGATGTTTGTGGAGTCTCAGCTGCTCTACGGTGTTTCGGATACTGTGCCGTCCGATGATTACCTGATTCCGCTCGGTGTTGCAGACATAAAGCGGGAGGGGTCTGATATTACGCTGGTAACCTGGGGACCGGCGGTACGTGACGCACTAAAGGCTGCAGAAGAACTCGCGGCTGAGGGCGTGTCGGCTGAAGTGATTGACCTCCGCTGTCTTGTGCCGCTCGACATTCAGACCGTGCTTCGCTCGGTGCAAAAGACCGGAAAGTGCGTGGTGGTCAGTCAGGCGATACACATAGGCAGTTTCACGGGGGAAGTCGCGTCGACTATTCAGGAACAAGCATTTGACTACCTTGATGCCCCGATACGCAGGGTCGGCGCGAAGAACGGGATTGCGCCTCAATCGCATATTCTTGAAGCCGCTTTCCTGCCGAACGCGGCGGATATCCTGCAGGCTGCCAGAGAGATACTGTGATGAATCATCGGAGATACGAGAATCCGAGCCAAGCGGAGAAAAGAAATGCCTGAAGCACAATCAATCCAGATGCCGAAATTCGGCCAGACAGTAGAGGAGAGCACTGTTGTCGCCTGGCGGAAGAAGGAAGGCGATCAGGTGGCAAAGGGAGAAGTTCTCTTCGAGATAGAGACTGATAAGGCAACGCTTGAAGTAGAGAGCTTCTTAGAGGGCACACTCCTGAAGATCCTTGTGAAAGAAGGGCAGACTGTTCCGGTCCAGTCCGTCGTGGGATTCATCGGGAAGCCTGGTGATAGTGTACCTGAGGTGAAAGCGCCTGTTGCTGCACCGAAGCCGGCTGTCGGCAGTGCGGGTCCGCCGAAACAGGCTTCCGTGCCCGGGCCCACTGGGGTCGGCCTGTCCGCTCCGAGTGCGGCTGTGTCGGCTGGGGTGCCCGCGCCGCCGGGACGGCTGAAGATCAGCCCTCGCGCTGCACGCCTCGCGAAGGAGAAAGTAATCGATCCGTCCGGCATCAGTGGCAGCGGCCCGGGTGGGCGGATTGTGGAAAAAGACGTCATCTCATACCTGGCGAGCAGGGGATACGACCGGCTCCGGATAACGCTCGCAGCTAGGAACCTGGCCGCAGCCCAGCACCTGGATGTTCTGGCGATTGCAGGGAGCCGATCAGGCAGTCGAATTACGGTGGCAGATGTCAGGACCGCCATGGCAGAGCGTCCGAAGGCGATGAGCAAGATGAGGAAGGTCATTGCGCAGCGTCTGACCCACAGCTTTACGACAACGCCACATATCTTCGTTACGGTGTCGACCGACATGACGGAGCTGATGGGCTTGCGTGTGAAGCTGAAGAAGAAGGGCGTGCCCTATACCGTGACGGACTTCATTGTCAAGGCGGTGATAATGAGTCTGAAAGAATTCCCTGGCGTGAACAGCAGTACGGATGGGGAGAGCGTGCGATGGCGCGCTAATGTTCACATGGGCGTGGCGACATCATTGGAAGAGGGGTTGGTGGTACCTGTTGTGCGCCTCGCCGACGATATGACGATTGCCGAGCTTCATGACCGGATCGTCGAGGTAGTGCGCAAGGCAAGGGAGGGTAAGCTCTTGCCGGACGAGATGAGTGGCAGCACGTTTACAATCTCGAACATGGGGATGATGAATGTAGAGAACTTCTCAGCGATCATTAATCCCGGCGAGAGCGCGATTCTGGCAGTGGCCAGTACAACGAGTGCGCCGGTTGTGAGAGATGGCAAGATAGTTGTGCGTTCAATCATGAAGATGACGTTGTCTGCAGACCACAGAATTGTGGATGGCGCAATGGCAGCCGGCTTCGTCAATGCGATCAAGAACAGGTTGGAGGATATTGGACTATGGAAAAGTATGACGTAGTTGTTATCGGGGCCGGTCCTGGCGGATATCCGGCAGGCATTCGCGCATCCCAACTCGGCGCCAGGGTAGCCATTGTCGAGAAGGAAGAACTCGGGGGCACATGCCTGAACTGGGGATGTATTCCCACGAAGACATGGATTGCTGCGGCCGGGCTGTCTGCCGAGCTTGCCGACGCTCAGGCACTTGGCATAGTCGTGAAGGATGTGCGCGTGGATTTCGCAGCTATGGCAATGCACAAGAATGACGTTGTTGACACTCTTCGCAATGGCGTTAATCAGCTTCTGAAGGCAAATGGTATCGTTCTTTACAATGGTGCAGGGTCATTCAAGGATCGCAATCGCATATCAGTTAAGGGGAAGGCCGGGAGTGCGCCGGTTGTTCTTGGTGCGGAGCGTACTATAATCGCCACCGGCTCGAAGTCTGCGGTTCCTGCATTTCTACCCAGGCACAAGCGCGTGATTGACAGCCGTGCGTTCCTCGAACTCAAGAAGCTACCGAGGAGCCTGATGGTCATGGGCGGCGGATATATAGGTTGTGAGCTCGCCTGCCTGGCAGCGCAACTTGGCGTCGAAGTGACCATTGTTGAACTGCTCGAGGACATACTGGTCCAGCTGGATGGAGATGTTCGGCGCGAAGTACGAAGTCACATGGAGAAGAAGTTGAAGATAAGGATCCTGACCGGGAACGCCATCGAGGATGTAAAGTGCGGAGATAAAGGTGTTGCTGCCAAAGTCGGCAAGGAATCAATCAAGGCGGATCTTTTACTGGTGTCGGTTGGCCGGCAGCCCGTGACGGTGGGCCTTGAACTGAAGAACGCGGGCCTGTCGGCAGGGGATCGCGGTTTCGTGGGGGTTGACGACCATTGCAGGACGGCCGCTGCACCGGTCTATGCCGTTGGCGATGTTATTGGGGGAATGATGCTTGCCCATGCTGCGACGTCGGAAGGGATTATTGCTGCGGAGAATGCGTGTGGTGGGAAGTTGCGGCGGTCGGAATCCATTGTGCCGGCTGTGATATTCACTGCTCCGGAGGCAGCAACGGTAGGCGTGTCGGAGGCCGATGCCAAGAGGGATGGACTCAAGGTGAGCATTGGCAAGTTTCCATACCGGGCTCTGGGCCGCGCACTTGCGGTCGCAAGGACAGAGGGGTTTGTTAAACTTATCGCCGATGCAGAAACCGACCAGGTGCTGGGGGCTGCAGTGGTCGGGGTGCATGCAACAGATCTCATCGCGGAGGCGGCAATTGCCGTTCGAAACGAAATGACAGTTGAGGAACTCGGCCGGACAATTCACGCACACCCCACATTCGGGGAATTGTGGATGGAAGCTGCGCACGCTGTGCATGGCACTGCAGTACATGCCGCACCGAGTCGTCGGAGGAAGTAAAGCCCTGAGGCGGGGAATGTGTGTGGGTGTGTGTGACAGGGAACTGCAAGTGAACGGTGAACAGTATCTGCGTGTGGCGGAAACAGGAGTCAGGGCGTGAACGGGACTCGTAATCGTCCTCGTCCTCGGCAGTTCGGATGCGACGGGATGTCCCGACTTTGTCTTCACTTCGTTAGTTGCTACGTCGGGCAAAGTCCGGCACGGCCTCATAAGCCCACGATGCTCATCGCCCATGGGCACCTGAAACCTGAAACCTGACAAATTGACTCTACTGTCCGGCTGAGCTATGATCTTGACGTTGTTACGGAGGATTGACGATGGGAGAACTCGAAGGCAAGACAGCTCTTGTAACGGGCGGTGCTCAGGGGCTTGGTGCAGCGATTTGCGAGCGACTTGCAAGGGAGGGCTGCAGTGTTGTGGTCGCTGATTTGAATGATCAGGGTGCGAAGCAGACAGCCGGGCGGATCGAAGGGGCTACCGGCAATCGATGCGTCGGCCTGCATGTGGATGTCACCAGTGAGGACGACGTCAAGAAGGTGGTCGATTCAGCGGCGATCGGGTCGGGTCGGCTTGATATAGTTGTCTCGAACGCCGGCATCCTGATTGCCGATGAAATTACTGAGTTCCCCGCCGAGAAGTGGAAGCTTGTGATGGACGTGAATCTGTACGGCTACTTCCTGGTGGCCAAGCACGCGGGCTCCATAATGAAGCAACAGAAGTCAGGTGTGATCATCCAGATTAATTCAAAGTCCGGCAAGAAAGGCAGTTACAAGAACTCCGCCTATTCGGCCAGTAAGTTTGGCGGGATTGGGCTGACCCAGAGTATTGCGCTTGACCTTGCCGAGTACGGGGTGCGGGTAAACGCCATATGCCCGGGGAACCTGTTGGATTCTCCGCTCTGGACCGATTCGCTTTATAAGCAGTACGCGAAGAAATGGGGTATGACGGAAGAGCAGGTGCGTCAGAAGTATATCGATCAGGTGCCCATGAAGCGCGGGTGTACCTATGAGGACATCTGCAATGTGACAGCATTCCTTGCCTCTGACCGGTCATCCTATATGACTGGGCAGGCGATCAACGTAACTGGCGGGCAGGAGATGCGCTGAGCCGGGATTGCACCGGTCGGATAAATAGGACCTATAGGACTGGTAAGACCTATTTGATGTCGGGTCACTGAAACCAGACACCTGAACCCTGAACACTTCTCAAGAACGCCCTGCCATATCCAGGATCTCACCAGGCCTGCAGGTATCAGACACGTTCTGGAGCAGATGTTCGCGACTGGGACTGATAAGCTTGCCCACCTCTCGGTAGAACTCGTTCCTGGCGCTCTTGTCTGGTAGCGACGTTGTGGCCCATTCACTCAAGTAGCCGAGCCCGGCCTTCCGTTGCAGTGCCGAGTGAGCATAGAATATGAAGGCGCCCTTCAGAAACACGGGAAGGAGTGGCGCCAGTTCGGCAGAATCCAGGTCGTCAACGAACTTGAGCCCCGGGCTGTTCATTTCGGTTCCAATCGAGATGGGCAGGTCCTCTTTTTCGGCGAGTCTAACGATGTCATAGAGATTCTGAAGCTTGGCGTCAGTTATGCCCGGGGTGAAATTCCGGTCGGGAATGATATTCAGCGCCGCCGCGCCGGATTGCTTCGCCACTGTGACGAGCTGTGCGATCGCCTGTTCCCCGGCCGATGTTCCATCGAGCCATGTGAGCGCAGGAATGGCGCCGGAATCCAATACGAAGCGGTTCATATCAGACATTTCTGGGAAAGCGCCTTTCTCCGGCTTGACGTAACCGATGCCACCTCGCTTCATGGTCTTTGCCCGAATTAGGGCCTGGAGTTGAGGGCCATGCGGCAGATCGAATGCTTCTCGGCCTTCGTCAAGCTTGGCGCTCCAGAAACGGGCCAATTCGTCAATGTCCTGGAATGTCGCTTCAGCCTTCAATGCGTAGGCGAGGCAGATATGTCGTTCGGTGGCGTTACCGGAAGGCGTCAGCGGAAGCACATCAACGTCGTATTCGAGACGAACCGGGTCTGTGAACAGGTTGACGCGTTCGACCAGCTCTCGGTTTCTGCCGGCTGCGGTTGCCCTCATGTTGTTCATGAATGCGAGAGCGGGTCCAGGCAGCTTCGTGGTGGTGAAACCGATGCCCATATGGTAAGATATGCCAGGTTCTCCGGGAGAGTTGATCACGCTGTCAGCAAACTCTGGAACAAAGACTCTGGACTCAACGCCGACACAGGTTCGGAGATTCAGGAGCTGTCCCGCCTCATGAAATTCATCGAGTCCGTCAAGGACATCAAACTCAACAATACCGGCAGCAACAAGCCCAGCCCTCCTCGCAAGCCACGCAAAGTGTGAGGGCGAGTAGCCGTAGGGATTGTAGGAAAAGAAGGTGTGCGCGTGCAGGTTCAGGTAGTGACCCGCGTCGGGAAGAGAGATGCGATTCGCGGCCGCTTCGGCAGACAAGGACAGAAGTGCGGATCTCCTTTTTCGGCTGTCAAACGAGTCGAGCGCCAGTTCTGAAGATTTGAGATCGATTGTCATGGCCGCGATCCTTTCCTGATTTACCAAGAATAGCGGCGCTGGGAGCCGATACAATCAAATAAATCCCCGTATCGCGTGGCACTGGAACGACGGCCAGTCAGACCAGAAGCCCATGGCCCATCATTGCGGCGTTGATCTGAAGCGAACAATTCGCGACCGCGCCTGGCCCATTCCGATGATAGCTTGACAACAGGTCGCGCAATCGCTACTCATAGCGTGCGCAAGATGAGCTGGCAAGTGCACTGAGTGCGCTGCCCAGAACCCAAGGAACATCATGAGCGCTAAGAAGTGTGACAAAGAGCGTGTTCTCGTCGTTGACGATGATTCTGCCACGAGGGATCTATATGCAGCGATTATCAACGACGATATTCCCGAAGTGAAAGTGGACCTGGCCGTGAACGGAGCGGAGGCGGTGAAGATGTTCCAGGCTTCGCGGCAGAGCGTAATCCTGATGGATCTTAGTATGCCCGTCATGGATGGGATTACTGCATTCCGACAAATCGGCGAGTATTGCGCGAAGAGTGGGGATGAGATGCCGAAAGTGGTGTTCTGCACTTCTTATGCGCCTCCTGAGACACTCAAGGCCGTTCTCTCGGCAGGTGAATCGCACGGTTTCTTGAATAAACCAATGACATCGGATAAATTGCTGAAGGCTGTTAGAGAACGTCTCTAGTGTCTTCCCCAGGATCAGCAATCGAGCTGTCGGAACAAGGAATATGCAAGTCTCGGGCGCAGGCAGTCAACCTGGCAAGACGA
>SPBP01000442.1 GCA_004525935.1 Lentisphaerales bacterium
AGAGTCGCATCGGCAACGGCACCTCTTCGGTGTCGCCGTAGGGCTCGATGCTCTCTGCGCCCATCCGCAGGTTCACGATATGGTCAAAGCCCGGGGACCAGAAGAATGACGAACGCAGCCTGGCGCTGTTGACCTCCGTACCGCCGCCAAGCATGTCGCTGCCCGCCAGGGCCTTGATCGAGAAATATATGCCATTCTGCGGTCGATATCGCCTGTCCATCACATTGAACGTGTACTGAGCTCCTACTGCGCCCAGTTCGATTGTTTCCTCTTCATACAGCGTTGATGCGTCGGGGTCGATGTCATAGACCGTCATCTGGTCCCATTGATAGAACAGGGACGCCCGCTGATAACGACCCAGGGAACGTCCTGTCCGCAACGTAGCACCGACCGATCTCTGCGAGTAATCATCCTGGTACTCAACGTCCCGATATTGCAGCTCAGTAGAAACATAGAACCTCGAGTCCCAGAACCTCGGATTGCGGAAACTCAGGTTGGCATCACGGTGTTCGGGTCCATATTCACCGCCCAGCGACACCCGGTATCCCGCGCCACGGAACGGGCGACGGAAACTGAGATTGGCTTCAGTCAGTTTGAAAGCCACCGCGGCCCCCTCCTCCGAACCTGCAGTTACCCCTGCCTCGACCTTGCCGGTATTCCTTTCTTCGACAGCAAAAGTGATGTCGCACTCATCCGGAGTCTCGGCAGATGCCACCTTGGCTCGTACTTCCTCGAACATGGGAAGTCTTTCCAACCTCGCCCTGCTTCGCATCGCGTCGGCCTCGTTGTAGAGTTCACCGCGCTTCACATCGATCTCGCGAAGGATTACCCCGTCATGCGTCGTGTCGTTGCCGGATATCGTAACGTTCCGCACACGTTCCCGGCGGCCCGGCTCAACTTCGAGCATGACATCCGCGAGCGCCGTTGCTTCGATGGGTTTCCACTTCGCAATGACCTCCGCGTGGGGGTAACCTATCGACCTGTAGTGCGATTGCAGTTCACCCGCCGCTTTCGCCAGGGCCCTGGGCGTGAGCAGGTCCTTTGGCTGCAGAGAAATCCATTTCTTTGACCAGTCATCAGGGTAGCCCGGACTGCCCTCGAAGTGTATCGTTTCCACCCGGTACCAGAGCCCTTCTTCTATGTGCCACGCAATCCGCAGCGAAGACGACCCAATCTGCTCGATGTCCGGCAGCGCCACCTTGACCGCCATGTAGCCACGTCTACGGTAAGCACCCCTGATCGCCTCGTAGTCGTCCTTAAGCTGCTCCGTATAGAACGCATCGTTGCGGGCCCACCTCGCAAACGGGTTCCGGTTGGGTTTGACGGATACCATCCTTCTCAGTTCTTTGTCCGTGAACTCATTATTGCCGTCAAACGTCAGCTCGGTGACCACACCAGGCGACCCCTCCTCGATGTTCAATATGTAGTTTACCCACCCGGGATCGGCGGTGGGCTCTACCCGCCATTTTATCTCGATGTCATAGTAGTAGCGCGCGCGATAGTAGTTCATCAGGGAGCCCGCGGCACGCGCGGCCATTTTCCGGCCCAGGCGTTTGCCTGGTCCGACCTGTGTAACCCTTTCAATCTCCTTGAGCGAAAAGATCGTAGACCCTTCGGTAATTACCTCGCTGACCAGCGGGCGGGCGGTGACTTCATAGTCGATGAAGACGGAGACATCTGACGCCCTGCTGACCACATTGGAAACATCCTCAAAATATCCGAGTGCCTTGAGCGTTTTCACATCCGCCCTAAGCTTCCTTGGGTTGACCGGTGCCCCGGGCCTGGATGCCAGGACTTTTCGGGCTTTTCCCTCATCGAACTGGCCAATTCCGACGTTCTTGAATCGAATGGCCTCGATGCGCAAATTGAAATAGTTCGTCTGCCCCACGGCGGTGGTAGAAAGGATGATCAGTGAGGCGACGATCATGGGCAGCGTGAGCGGAACGGCGTGAGCACCGCGCGGGCCGCGAGTCACGTGATGGTGCAATGGAAACATGGCAGGAGCATAGCAGAACCCCTGAATCTTGTACAATGGTGAGAGAGTGACTGGCAATGAAGAATCGGCGCCGGGGTTCAGGGTTCAGTGTCCGGTCCCTGTAGGTCCTCAATCGTCCTCGTCCTCGTCCTCAGTGAGCGTAGCGAACGGTCCTCGTCCTCGATTTTTCACTGGTCACGTTTCCCGCCAGGAGCAGGTCCTGGTGGGTGAAGGCGCTGGGGAACGTTGCGACCGCGCCGGGCTCGGCATTGCCCGACGTAACCATGAACGAAGCGAAGGCGAAGTCGGGACGGCCCGCCGCACCCGAACTGCCGAGGACGAGGACCGTTCGTCACGCTTCGCGTTCCTCA